>JBMUHF010000193.1:0-2034 GCA_050302555.1 Arenicellales bacterium
GCTCTGTGATTAGCGATGAATGCCGCTGCAGCTTCTTCATGACTCATACCCTTGCTGTCAACATTATCAGCCATCTCGCCGATTTGCGGGGCATTAAAAGACATTTTTGTATAAAACTTATATGCATCTGGGTGAGACAGCGGGAACTTGATATGTGCGGCTTTTTTAAGCCAGCCTTTTGGAGAGCCACATCCAGTAGTTTCCAAGGTTCCGCCATTTTCTAATCTGCATCCTTCAAAATAGGGAGGAAAGTCGATGAATGTGAAGCCCGCTGCATCAGTAAAGTTCGGAGACCAGTTAAAGATAACGGTTCCACGGCCTTCTTTCTTGGCAGCATCCAGTTCAGCCCATAGAGCATTAGCGGCGCCCGCAAACTTTACAGTCCATAAATCATCGATTCCGAGACCTTTAAGTCTGTTAGGCATCACATCGCCGTGCCACTCAACAGGACCTTCCAACCAACGGCCTTTTCCGCCTGAGTCGGCTGTAGCGAAATTTTTCGCACAGTCAGGGGATTTAAGTGCTTCCCAATTTGGGAGGCCGGGGCATAACCCTTCGTCAATTACCCAGTTTGGAATGCCCATTTCCTCAAAAGTCACTAAGTCATGACTGCCGGCATCTATTAGGCCACCTTTATCCATAGCTTCGTAAAACGGGATAGCCATTGTGGATTCCCAAGTTTCATGAGCTACGTGAAGGTCGCCGATTCTGACAGCTTCATATCTTGAGGCTGATTCAGCTGGAACTAAATCTACCGCATGACCCATTTCTTGAAATACTTGAGCCATTACATGAGCCATAACAATTTGACTCGACCAGTTTAATACTGGAATCCTGATTGGATCTGCAGCCTGGGTGACCGTAGAGGTTGAGACGAGCGCCATCAGCGCGCCTGCCGCCAACCCTCTTAACGTTTTTGTTTTCGTCATGTTGATCCTCCGTTGAAAAGATTATTTTTTATGAATCCCTGTTTAACCCAAAAAGAGCCCCAAAACTCTGTCTCGACATAAGGCGTCAGTGTTCTGTCGGAACACCAAAGATCGCCCCGGGTTTCTTTATTAGACACCCTTATGGGTAGATAAACAACGGACCCCGCAAGCAAGTCTAGGCGACTTCATTTTCCGAGCCTATAACCAAAAATACACCAATCACCTGCTCTTGGTGTAAATGACCCTTTTCTCGTGAAAAATGTCAAAAAAACCGTAGTTATTGACGAATCATTGAATAGTTTCGGAGCGGGTAAGGCTTGGTTCCTAGGCGCAGTAACGCATTAATCACACGCCACTCAGGTCGGGGGCGCCGACGAACGGCCTAGTAGGTCCTCGCTACGCCCGGACCCGTTCTTTCTTGGGGTCATAGAAGGGAAAGGGTACAACCAGGGCGGGAATGCGCTTTTGTTGGCCATCGAGTTTACCGACCTCAACTTCGGTGCCTAGCGCGGCGTGGAGGGTGTCGATGCGGCAAAGCGCGATATTCTTTTTTAGGATTGGCGAGCGCATCGCGCTGGTGATTACACCAACCTGGGCACGCCCGACGCGCACACAGTCTCCATGACCTGCCGCCTCGTTACCCGAGAGCTCCAGTCCTACCAATTGGCGTTGGGGGTTTGCCTTGCGTTGCTCAAGGGCCTCGCGCCCAATGAAGTCATCTTCTTTGGATTTCAACGGGACGGTGAATCCGATGCCGGCCTCGAATGGATCGGTTTGGTCACAGAATTCGTAGCCTGCAAAAACAAGCCCGGCTTCAATCCTGACCATATCCAAGGCGTCGAGTCCGAGCGGTAGCAGTTCATGAGGTTCTCCGGCTTGCCAAACAGCATCCCAAACCTCGCAGGCGTCGTTCGGGTGACAGAAAATCTCGTAACCAAGTTCTCCGGTGTATCCGGTGCGTGAGATCATGACAGGGAGGCCGTGCATGTCGCCAAGGCGTCCTACCGTAAAGCGGAACCAGTCGAGTTCGTCTACGGATGTTTGTGCCGGCGGGGTCTAGATAATTCCTTCCAGGATCTCGCGGCTTTTCGGCCCCTGAACCGCA
>JBMUHF010000194.1:0-7977 GCA_050302555.1 Arenicellales bacterium
TCAAGTAGTGTCAGAGCACCTGAACTCTTTAGGAGCGCAGGTGGTGCCACGATATCGTTTCGCCTCTGAACTCACGCAGGCTGTCGAAATTCTCGTAAACGGAACTCCCTGGAATTGGACCACAGCAGCACGGGAGTTATCATGACCCGCCAACAAAGCGCACCGGATCTCTATCAGTCAACGGCGCACCCGTGCCCTTACCTGCCACAAGAAACCGCAGCCAATCTACTGATCGACCCCAAATATCCAGTGTCGTCGGCGCTCTATGACACCCTTATCCAAAATGGTTTCAGACGCAACGGCAAGCTGTTTTACCGTCCACATTGCCCATCCTGCCGTCAATGCCAATCGGTGCGCATCCGTATCAAGGAGTTCGGGATGAACCGGACCTTTCGGAGGATTTGCAAGCGCAATCAGGACGTCTCGATGAAGATTCAGACGGTGGGATTTCGTGAGGAACACTTTTCTCTGTACCGCACCTATCAGTCAGTGCGCCACCCCGGCGACAGCATGGACAACCCCGACCCGGAAAAATACCAGAAGTTCTTGATCGAATCGGGCGTCGACACTTTCATGATCGAACTGCGTATCGGCAGACGACTGCTGTCTGTCTCGGTACTCGATCATGTAGCGAACGGTCTTTCGGCGATCTATACCTTCTACGACCCGGCGGAGTCGTACCGCAGCCCAGGGATGCTAACGATCCTGCGCCAGATCGAACTTGCTCGTTCAGTCGACTATGAGAGCCTGTACCTTGGCTACTGGATTGAGGACTGTCCCAAAATGTCCTACAAAACCCGGTTTGCGCCGGTTGAGGCATTTGATCCAGCGGCCCAGACCTGGTCTCCCCCTCAGTCCCAGTAAGGCGTTTTACATGGCCCAGATTCCCTTTGTCCGTGACCATGATTTTGAGTACGGACAGATAGAAGTGCTGGCGCCCGGCATTCGCAGACTAACCGCCCGTAACCCAAGCCCCTTCACTTATCACGGCACAGGCACCTACATCATCGGAACCGGAACCGTCGCCGTAATCGATCCCGGACCCGATGATCCAGTACATCTCGACGCACTGATGAGGGGTCTTGAGGGTGAACGAATCTCTCATATTCTGGTCACACACTGTCACCTTGATCACTCGCCAGGTGCGCGCGTCCTTCAAGCCGCGTGCGACGCACCTACCTTTGCATTCGGACCCCATGGCACAGTATCAGAGCATCGGGAAGTAGGTGCTGAGGAAGGTGTCGATATGGATTTTGACCCTGATGTACGCTTAGCTCACGGACAGCGCTTTGCCGTTGGGGATCTTGAAGTGGAGTGCATTCACACCCCAGGGCATACCAGCAACCACATGTGCTTTGCCCTGCCTGCATCCGGCGATGTTTTCAGTGGTGACCATGTGATGGCGTGGTCCACCAGCGTCATCATTCCACCTGACGGCAACATGGCTGACTATCTCAACAGTCTGCAACTAATACTAGAACGAAACGATAAATGTTACTGGCCCACACATGGGCCAGCGGCGAGGACACCAGCAACTTACGTTGAGGCACTTATTGCGCATCGCCACCAACGTATGGATGACATCCTCGAACTTTTGGCGCATGAACCTATGTGCATTGCTCAAATGGTGAAGCCACTTTACCCCGGTCTGGATCCTCAACTGACCGGAGGCGCCAGCCGTTCGATCCTGGCGTCGCTGCTTTATCTAATCGACAAAGGGCAGATAGAGGCGTCTGGCGATACACCCCTGAAGAGCGCCTACCGGCGCATCATCTGAGATCTGCGTCGTGCGGTGATTTCGTTGTTAGGTGTGGCCGGGTACTGAAGCATTTCTCTGGCCTACCAACGATCATGGTCGCTCATTGAAAAGCTATCTCCTGATTAAGTCGCCATCAGGAGGCGTAGGCGATTGCCTACCCTTTCTGCAAGATCCGCAAGTGTCGCGATCTGTCGTAACACCTGATGTAAAAAGATCGTCGCGACACCGAGTTCATCTTCAATAGAGAAAAGTTTTCGTGCAGCCGTATCTAGCTGTCGGTCGGTCTCTGTTTCCAACCGACCCAATTCCAGAATCATTTCATCTACCCTACGGACTTCAGCGTCGCCAAATCCTGTCTCAACTAATTCGTCCAGTTCATCAATGATGCGCTGGCCCTGCTCGCACGCGGCTACGACGCTTCTCGCAAGGGACATCGTTGGCTCTTTCATCACCTCAGGTAGGTGCATATTCCGCTGATCCGCAAGTTCTGCAATGTCCTGGGTGATATCCGCGATCGAATCCTGATAATCAAGAATCTCCAGAATAGTTCGCCGATCAAGTGCCATCATGAACCGCTTCGGCGTGTGAGAGCGGATTTCATGCTTGATCTGATCCGCCTCATGCTCGAGACGATCTATCTCTGCGCGCCGGTCCCGAATAACTTCGATATCTCCTGCTGCCATGGCGTCGATCAGCGGGAGAATCTCTCTGACACATAGAATCGCTACGCTCATGTGCTGCTGCATCGGTTTTATCGGTGATTTACTCACCAATTTATCTATCCAAGCCAAAATAACCTCCTAAGGAGCTAACAAGCCCTTAAAGAAATAGAAAAAGAATATCGATAGCGCTGCGGCAATTGGCAATGTTGCTACCCATGACGCGATGATCTTGCCGACCACCCGTAAATCCAGCGCCCCAATACCGCGGGCAAGACCTACCCCCAGTACGGCTCCTACCAATGTATGCGTCGTTGAGATAGGAATACCCATCCGCGACGCCAATACGATCGTCGTGGCGGCCGAAAGTTGGGCGGCAAAACCTCGACTCGGCGTCAGTTCCGTGATGCGCTTACCCACTGTCTCCATCACTCGATAACCCCAGGTTCCTAACCCAACGATGATCCCCACCCCGCCAATGGCGAGCATCCAGGGCTCTACCGGCGCTTTGCTCCCTAAATCCATACCCTGAATTGCATGGGCGACAGCCGCAAGAGGTCCTATCGAGTTCGCCACATCATTAGATCCATGGGCGAACGCAATCGCGCAGGCCGTCAGAATCTGGAGCACAACAAAAATGCGTTCAACTCGGCTAAAGCGATTCTTGGGGTCTTCTGGACCAAGATTTACTCTACGGATGAAGAATATTCCTAATCCCATTCCGATGAATCCCAGTACAGTAGAGCCGATCAAGGCCTCTCCAAGATTAAGATCCAAATTAAGTGGTTTTAGCCCTTTAAAAAGGGTGACCAGGCCAATGATAAAGAACACGAAAAAGAAAAATACGGGCCCGAGTTTTCGAATCTGAGCGACCGGATCCGGCCTATCTAGAACCCGAGATCGTGTAATCTGAAAAATGAAAAACGCGATTACACCGGAGAGCAAAGGCGAAGTCAGCCACGATAATACGATATGAGTGATCTTGTCCCACTTGACCGCATCGGGACCGATGGCGACTGCGCCGAAACCAACAATGGCGCCAACAATCGAATGTGTCGTCGATACCGGTAGGCCAAACCGGGTTGCGCCAACCAATAATGTGCCAGCGGCAGCCAGTGACGCCAACATTCCGTAGATGAGTTGATCTCGATCTATCATCGATAGATCGAGCATGCCTTTGCGTACGGTGTCGGTAACGTGCCCCCCAGCGAAAAAAGCACCGCAGAATTCGAAAATACCCGCGACGAGTATTGCGCCCCAAACGGTCAACGCTCCTGAGCCGACACTGGTTCCCATAGCGTTGGCAACATCGTTTGCTCCAATGGCCCATGCCATATAAAGAGCAAGAAACCCTGCTATCCAGAGTGCGGGAGAGATTTCCGAAGCCCATTCCATTTTGCGTCTCTTCTAATTTTCGTATCGATCCAAAGAAACTTCGAACTTAACAAAAGCGCGATTCTAACCTTACATTACGATGGCATTGCCCTTTCAAAACTGAGTATTTTCTAGCCATGGTTTTGCCGCCACCATTTCTGCCGAACCCTGGCGATCGTCTCTTTGCCTAGCAAAGAACCCGACGAACTATTTAAGACTCCGCTCCAACGCCTTGATACGCTTCGCCAAATCATCGAGCTGGCGAAACCGTACGGCTGCCTTTCTCCACTCGGCTGTCGGCAAAAGACCTGTGCCCGAAGAGTACATCCCCGGCTGATCAATCGAGCCAGTGACCATCGCCATCCCGGTCAGGTGAACGTCATCACAGATGGTGACATGGTCTGCCACACCGACTGCGCCCGCCAGGATGCAGCGTTTGCCTATTACGACGCTGCCAGCAATACCTACACAGGATACGATCGCCGTGTCCTCACCGATTCGGCAGTTATGGCCGATTTGAACAAGATTATCGATCACCACGCCATCAGCGATGACCGTATCACCGATAGCACCACGGTCTATTGTTGTGACTGCCCCAATCTGAACGTCATGGCCGATACGAAGTCCGCCGTGTTGCGGGATTCGGACCCAGCGCCCTTCTTCCTGCGTATTACCGAAGCCATCACTGCCGAGTACCGCCCCGCTCTTGATGAAGCAGCGCTCACCAATGACCACCCGCCGCATCACCGTGACGTTCGCAAAAAGACGCGTGCCCGCACCGAGCTCTGATCGCTCCGAGATCACACTACCGGGCCCGATAACCACGTTTTCGCCAATCACGACATGATCCTCGATGACGCAGTTTGCGCCTATCGAAGCAGTCGAACTAATCTGGGCGGTGACGGCTACCACCGCACTCGGATGTATGCCAGGCGTGGGGGTGGGCGTGTTGTCCAGCACCCGGGCGGCACGGGCATACCCCAGATGAGGGTTTTCACAGACCACGGCAGCGCCGGACCAAGCCTCAAGATCTTCCTGCCGAAGGATAACGGCCGACGCGGCACACCCGGCCAACTCCTCACTGGGCGTGGATGCGGCTAGAAAAGTGACGTCACCAACGCCCGCGTCCTCCAGCGTACCCAGCGCAGTGATTTCAAGGTCCGCATCGCCATGACACACGCCGCCCAGTTGCTGTGCAAGTTCACCGAGTCTCATAAAGTGTCACACCTATCCATCTTTCCAAAAAAAGAAGTCAACCCTACTACGTTTGCGCACCCAATCTCTTAATCAATAACTCTACCCCAGGCGCTGTGGGGTGATGATAGGCGGGGGCGGGAACAAAACCAAGTTGTTGATACAAGCCGATAGCGGAGTCCATGGTCGGCAGGGTTTCCAGAATGAGCTCATTGATGCCGGCTTGCCCAGTATGTGTGATCGCAGCCGCCATCAGACGTGCGCCGATACCTAAGCATCTGTAGGATTTCCGCACAAAGAGCCTCTTCACTTCGGCTGTGAGGCTGTCCCGCGGGCGTATGCCGACGCAGCCGACAGGTGCTGTGTTGCGCAATGCGAGAAACAGGGCCCCCACAGGCGGGCGATATTCGCCGGGAAGGCTATCGAGTTCGTGTTCGAAATCCTCAAAACATAACGGCGCATCGACCGACTGTCCGTATTCATGAAACAACTCCCGTACAACATCAATCCGGGAAGGCCCTGCCTTTTCGATTACCGTCTGGGTATCAAAATCTGATGACATCAGGTCAACTCCAAAACCTCTTTACCTGAGGCTGCCTCGAATTTACGACAAGGGATAGAATCTCCTTAGCGCCATTATCACTTAGATGGGGAACCCATGAGACTTCAGGACAAGATCGCTGTTATCACCGGTGCCGCACAGGGAATCGGCCTCGGTATTGCGCAACGCTTCGCAGCAGAAGGGGCGCAGGTCATGATGCTCGATGTCAACGAAGACATCGGTCTGCGCGCTGCTGCGGACATTTCGGACGCACAGTTTTTTTGCACGGACGTATCCGATAAAACTGCAGTTGACCATACCGTCGATGAGATTATGACCAATTCGGGACGCATCGATATTTGTGTCAATAATGCGGGGATCCTGCGCTCCGGCGATGTCTTGGAAATCAGTGAAGAGGACTTCGATAAAGTCCTCTCGGTAAACCTTAAAGGCGCGTTCCTGATGAGCCAGGCGACCGGTCGGCATATGGTCGCTGGCGACGGTGGCAGTATCATCAACATGTCCTCAGTCAATGGAATCATGACGATTCCCAATATCCTGCCCTACAACGTCTCTAAGGGTGGATTGGATCAACTGACCCGGGTCATGGCGGTCGCGCTTGCGGACAAAGGAGTACGGGTTAACGCGATTGGTCCTGGCACCATCAAAACGGAAATGTTGCAGCAGGTCATAACGGACGACGCCAAACGGCGCGCCATCCTCTCTCGCACACCCATGGGCCGCTTTGGCGACATCGATGAAGTTGCCAGCATCGCCCTGTTTCTCGCCAGTGACGATGCGTCCTATATCACCGGGCAGTGCATCTACGCCGACGGCGGCCGTCTCGGACTGAACTATACGGTACCGGTACCCGAGTGAGCGCCCAAACCCAGTAGCTTTGCGATCAACTCGCGGTTCGGCTCAGTTCGTGAACAGAGTCGACAAGGACTTTGACGTGATCGGGGTTAATGCCTGGCGTAATGCCATGGCCCAGATTGAAGATATGACCTGGACCTGGCCCGTAATCTTCCAGTACATCACCCACGGCTGAGCGGATTTTCTCGGGAGACGCATTGAGGACCGCCGGGTCCAAATTACCTTGCAGCGCGACCCGGTCCTGCACAAGACGCCGCGCCTCCCGTAGTGAGGTGGTCCAGTCACAACCGAGTGCGTCGCATCCGATTTCTGAGATCCGCGACAACCATTGCCCACCTCCTTTGGTGAATACGATGATGGGCAAAGCAACCGCAACCGGATCGGCCCGCAACGCCTCGACGATCTGTGCCATGGGATCCAGCGAAAAATGGCGGTACTCAGCGTGACCCAACGCCCCTCCCCAGGTATCAAACATCATCAACACTTGTGCGCCGGCGTGCGCCTGTGCTCTGAGGTACAAAGCGATTGACTCGCTCAATATGCCAAGCAACCGCCGGGCGACTAAGGGCTCCTGATACACCATGTTCTTGACGATCGAAAAGTCACGACTGCTCTGACCCTCCACCATGTATGTCGCCAGCGTCCAGGGGCTTCCGGAAAAACCGATCAGCGGGACACGGCCGTTCAGTTCACGGCGAATCAATCTGACAGCGTCCATCACATAGCGAAGATTACTCTCGGGATCAGGGCGGATTAGGGATTCGACATCCGCAGCAGTCCGCACGGGACGGGCAAACCGTGGGCCTTCGCCTTCGTTGAGACTCAACCCGAGACCCATGGCATCAGGAATCGTCAGGATATCTGAAAAGAGGATCGCAGCATCAAGATCAAAGCGCTCCAGAGGCTGAAGCGTCACCTCACAGGCAAGCTCCGGAGTCTTGCACAGCGTAAGGAAATCCCCGGCGCGTGCTCGGGTCGCACGATATTCGGGAAGATATCGGCCGGCCTGGCGCATGATCCAGACCGGCGTAGAGTCGACATCCTGACGGCGCAGCGCTCGGATCAGGCGGTCGTTTTTTAGATCTGGCTGGGATGTGCTCATAGCGCTAGCGCCGAGCGGATCTCGACCTGTATCTGTTCTGCCGCCGCTTTGGGGCTATCAGCATCCCGTATGGGTCTACCGACCACGAGATAGTCGGCACCATCGTGCAGTGCCTGAGTTGGGGTTACCGCACGCTTTTGATCATCATCGTGATGTCCCGGGCGAATTCCCGGCGTGACGATCACCCCGTTGTCTCCCAAGGTAGTACGCAGTACTGCGGCTTCTTCTCCAGAGGCAACCACACCGGCACAGCCTAGGGTTAAAGCCCGATGTGCCCGGGACCGCACCAGCGCCGGGATATCGCAGTCAAATCCAAGGTCGCGCATGTCAGCCGAATCAAGACTTGTCAGCACGGTCACCGCGAGAATCCCCACATCACCTGAGACTTCGGCTGCGGCTTGCATGATGGCGTCATTGCCGTGCACTGTCGCAAACGTGATGTTTCGCCCGCGCAGCTGTTTCACGGCTCGGG
>JBMUHF010000195.1:0-1583 GCA_050302555.1 Arenicellales bacterium
CGCCATCGCAGTGTCTTGGTTTCAGGGCATCGTATGGAGTCTCGCTTTGACTCTGTTGAAGAAACGATCGCCATGGCGACTATGTATACCGCTAACCACTACAACGTCGTTGGAATCTTGACGCTGACCGAGTCAGGCTCAACCGCTAAATGGATGTCACGCATCAGTTCCGGAATTCAGATCTTCGGGATGACCCGAAATGAAGATACTGAGAGAAGAATGGCGCTTTATCGTGGGGTATATCCGGTGCCTTTTGATGCAACACAACTGCCGCGCGGTGATGTTAATCGGGCAGTTGTTGCAGAACTTGAGGCCCGAGGTTTGGTCGCCGAAGGAGACTGGCTGATCATTACCAAGGGAGATTTTTCGGGTGTGAAAGGTGGCACTAATTCGATGAAGATCGTTAAAGTGGGCGAGGTCACCGGAGAGCGGGATTAAGACCGCGAGTTATGCCAGAAGGAAGTGCGCCATCAAGGATCTGCTTGCATATATAAGCAACAGGATTCCATGTTGGCTCAGAGGATTTAATTTGAAAACGTCAGGAGAGAAGAAGCCATGCCTATGATCTCAATGCGCCAGTTGCTGGACCATGCAGCTGAACATGATTACGGGGTCCCCGCGTTTAACGTTAACAACATGGAGCAGATGCATTCCATCATGGAGGCGGCTGAAAAGACCGACAGCCCTGTGTTTGTGCAGGCCTCAGCCGGTATCGGTTAACACGTTGGTGCGCTATTTCTGCATCAATTAACCTATGCGACCATAGAAAAATTTGTCATAACGTAAACGACGAGGAAATCCGATGAACATCGATATACTTCAAGCGACAGCCCGTGCCATGGTGGCTCCCGGTAAAGGAATTCTGGCAATGGACGAGAGCGCGCCTACCTGTAACAAACGTTTTGAAGCGCTCGGAATTCCAGCCACGATTGAAATGCGACGAGAGTATCGAACCATGTTGGTGTCCTCGCCAGGTCTGGGCGAGTATATCGGCGGCGCAATACTCTTTGACGAAACTCTCAGGGACCAGACGACAGACGGAAAGTCGTTTGTAGACGCGCTTAACGAGCAGAATATCATTCCGGGAATCAAGGTCGATACCGGTGCTAAGGATCTTGCATTGCACCCGGGCGAGAAAGTCACAGAAGGCTTGGATGGGCTGGGTCCGCGCCTTGCCGAGTATCACGAACTGGGTGCTCGATTTGCCAAATGGAGAGCGGTGTACGCCATTTCTGATGCGTTGCCCAGCCAGGCCTGTTTCAGCGCTAATGCCCATGGTCTTGCTAGATATGCGGCGCTCTGTCAGGCACACGATATCGTTCCAATTGTGGAGCCTGAAGTGCTGATAGACGGTAGCCACAGTATTGAACGGTCCTTTCAAGTAACACAGCACGCCCAGCAAAAGGTCTTTGAAGCACTTGCTGATCAGGGTGTAGATCTTCGCGGGATCGTGCTCAAGCCGAGTATGGTGATTTCGGGTGCAGAGGCGAACAACCGGGCTGGCGTTGACGAGGTAGCGCGGGAAACACTGCGTTGCCTGTTGAGTACTGTGCCGCCGGCCGTTCCAGGAATCGCTTTTCTCT
>JBMUHF010000196.1:0-15910 GCA_050302555.1 Arenicellales bacterium
TGACAATGTCAAACTGAAGGCAGAACTCATCAACCCCATCGCTATGGAAGAAGGTTTGCGCTTCGCGATTCGTGAAGGCGGCCGCACCGTTGGTGCCGGGGTGGTCTCGAAGATCATTGCTTGATTTTTGGGCTAACTAGATAAGTAAGCAGTACTGAGTGACAGGGAAAACGGGCCGGCACGGATGGGCCGGGAAAGATTCAGGCCAGTAGCTCAATTGGCAGAGCGGCGGTCTCCAAAACCGCAGGTTGGGGGTTCGATTCCCTCCTGGCCTGCCAGTAAAGGACAGAGGTTAGGGCAGGATAGTGTTGCCGGATAAGCTGAAATTGCTGGCGTCGGGACTGGCCGTCGTTGGTGCAGTCGCGATGTTCTACGTACTGGGCGATAGTTCGGCGCTGTTGCGGGCGTTGATCGTGGTTGTGGGTGTGATCGTGGCAGCGGGTATCGCGTTGACTTCGGAGCCAGGCCGCGCTGTATGGCAGTTTGCACTGGCTACCCGAACGGAGGTGCGAAAAGTAGTGTGGCCGACGCGGCGGGAAACCGCACAGTCGACCATGATTGTCATATTAATGGTGTTCGTGGTTGGGATTTATATTTGGCTGCTGGATGCGTTGTCATTCTGGGCGATTTACGATCTCGCATTGGGGCTGGGTTAAACAGGGCGTTTTCTAATTTAGGGCTAAGAGCTAGGCAAATAGACACAGAGAATGATGAGTGACGTAACAATCGATGATGAGGGCTCTCAGACCGCACCGGTAGAAAGTGCTCCGGTCGAGTCGCCGATGGAGTGGTTCGTCATCCAGGCCTATTCAGGTTTTGAAAAGCACGTGCAGGAATCTCTGCGCGAATATATCCGGCGTGCAGGCATGGAAGATCACTTTGGCGATATTGAAGTCCCGACCGAACAGGTGGTGGAACTGAGAAACGGTCAGAAAAGAACTAGCGAGCGCAAGTTTTTCCCTGGCTATGTCCTGGTTAACATGATCATGGGTGATGAGGCCTGGCACCTGGTTAAGTCGGTACCGAAAGTATCCGGCTTTGTCGGTGGAAGCGGATCCAAGCCGGTGCCGATTACCAATCAGGAAGCGCAAGCCATCTTGCAGCAAGTTCAGGAAGGTGCCGAGCATCCCCGTCCGAAGTACACCTTTGCTCCAGGCGAGGTGGTACGGGTTATCGATGGGCCGTTTAAGGAATTTAGTGGCACCGTAGAAGATGTGAACTTTGAAAAGAGCAAGTTGAAAGTGTCGGTATCGATTTTTGGACGTTCGACCCCAGTCGAGTTGAGTTTCAGTCAGGTCGAGAAAGCGTAGCCCCCGGGACTTGGCGGGCAACGTGAATGTGCCGCCAATGCTGTGGGGTGCGGTTGCTGATGGTGGGCGGATGTGTTGGCCGCCCGAAAGTAGTAGATAAACAGGGGAGCCTAGCGGCGTTTGGACCCGACGGAGTAAACGATGGCAAAGAAAATTGAGGCTTATATCAAGCTGCAGGTGCCCGCTGGCGGTGCCAAACCCAGCCCCCCTGTAGGACCCGCCCTTGGGCAGCACGGGTTGAATATTATGGAATTCTGCAAGGCATTCAATGCCGATACGCAGGATGTTGAGCCGGGTCTACCCATTCCCGTGGTTATCACGGTCTACTCTGACAAGAGTTTCACCTATATCAAGAAAACGCCTCCGGCCTCGGTACTGCTTAAAAAAGCCGCCGGTCTGGAGAAAGGCAGCGGCGAGCCTAACAAGGACAAAGTTGGGAAGGTTGGTCGGGCCCAGCTCGAGGAAATCGCGAAGGTAAAGATGCCTGATTTGAGCGCGTACGACATAGATCAGGCAGTGAAGATCATTGCCGGTAGCGCCCGGAGCATGGGCATCGAAACGGAGGGCGTCTGATGAGTCTTCATGGAAAACGGTATCGACAGGCATCCGAAAGCCTGTCTCAGGGAGAGTTCTACGCGATCGACGATGCGCTGAAGTTGGTCAAGCAATCTGCTTCGGCGAAATTCGACGAAACCGTAGACGTCAGTATCAACCTTGGTGTTGATGCAAAGAAGTCCGATCAGAGTGTCCGCGGTGCTACTGTCCTGCCAAAAGGAACCGGCAAGACCGTATGCGTAGCCGTATTTGCTGATGGTGATGACGTTGATGCCGCAAAATCTGCCGGGGCCGATATCGTGGGTTTGGATGATCTTGCCGAAACCATCAAGGGCGGATCAATTCAATTTGACGTCTGTATTGCAACTCCGAGCACCATGCGCGTTGTTGGGAAACTTGGCCAAATACTCGGCCCCCGAGGCCTTATGCCGAACCCCAAGGTGGGAACGGTTACGCAGGATGTGGCGAAGGCCGTAACCAACGCCAAGGCCGGACAGGTACAGTTTCGTATCGACAAGGCAGGCGTAATTCATTGCCCGATTGGCAAAGCATCTTTTGATGAAGCCGCACTGAAGGAAAACCTCATAGCGTTGTTGGATGCACTGAACAAGGCCAAACCGTCGGCTTCTAAAGGTCAATACCTAAAGCGATTGACCCTGTCGACCACCATGGGACCCGGTGTGAAGGTAGATCGTGCATCGGTTGCGGGTTGAGCCGGCCGGGCGTTAATTCAGTCAGTTAAAGAAGTTAGGTTTTGAGGGGCCGCGGAGCCTTCGATCTTTAGATCAACAGGCACCGCAGGTCCGTCGAAGACCGCAGGTGCGTGAGTGGAGAAGTTGACCACGAACGCTTAATGGCAAAAGCCGGCCTGCGTAGGCGGTGCCCCCGATCTGGGATTTTCTCCGGTCAGGACACCAGGGTGTAACGAGCAAGGAGTAGTGCGAAATGAGCCTTAGTATCGATCAGAAAAAGGCTGTGGTCAGCGAGGTCACGCAGGCACTGTCTGCGGCCCAGGCTGCAGTGCTGGCCGAGTATCGAGGGCTCACCGTTGCACAAATTACTGAGCTTAGGAGCGAAGCCCGCAATCTTGGCGTGGACGTGCGTGTGGTTAAAAACACGCTCGCCCGTCGCGTTGTCGCGGATTCAAGTTTTGAGTGTCTGACAGATCACTTCATCGGGCCGCTGATGATCTCCTCTTCAGAGGATCCCGTCGCGGTAGCGAAACTGGTCTCGAAGTTTGCGAAAGATAATGAAGAACTGAAGATTACGATTGGCGCCATGAATGGCGATCTGTTGGATGTTTCAGCGATTCAGGCTCTGGCCAAACTGCCCGGTCGCGAGGAGTTACTCGCAACACTTGTGGGTACTATGGCCGCGCCGGTGACCAAACTGGTCCGGACTCTCAATGAAGTTCCTTCGAAATTTGTGCGCGCGTTGACGGCTGTCCGGGACAGCCGGTCTGATGAACAGGCAGCGTGAAATACGGCTGAGCGCTTAAGGAAAGAAAATCTCAATTTAAGGAGAAACCAATGAATCGCGAAGAAGTTTTGAATGCGGTGGCAGAAATGTCCGTTCTCGAATTATCCGAGCTGATCAAGGACATGGAAGAGAAATTCGGTGTATCCGCAGCGGCAGCAGTTGCTGTTGCCGCGCCCGCTGCGGGCGGGGCTGGCGCAGATGCAGCTGGTGCAGAGGAGCAAACCGAATTTGATGTTGTGCTGAGTTCTTTTGGCGACAAGAAAGTAGGCGTCATTAAGGCGGTCCGTACCATCACGGGTCTAGGCCTTAAGGAAGCTAAGGATCTGGTGGAGTCGGCTCCGGCCGCCGTCAAAGAAGGTGTCAGCAAAGATGAGGCTGAGGAGATCAAAAAGCAGATCGAAGAAGCAGGCGGATCTGTTGAGGTTAAGTGATCGCTGGAGGATTGACCTGCCGCTTTTGGCAGGCATTCACCGGCCTGGAAGCGCGCTGACCGGTTATCTGATGACCGGTCAGCCGATTCCGGCTTTGTCGCGTTGTTTGCACGCAGGGTCGCGTACCCTTTTGCGTGTGTTGTAGACGTCTTGTTCTAACTGTTCTGCGAGGTCTTCATGGCTTACACCTTTACCGAGAAAAAACGGATTCGTAAGAGTTTCAGTACCCGGTCAGCAGCTCACCAGGTACCCAATCTTCTGGAGATTCAGAAGGCCTCCTATAGAAAACTGCTTCAGGGGCGGGTTGAGCCTCTGCAGCGAATTGATGAAGGACTGCAGGCGGCATTTAAGTCGGTGTTTCCGATTGAAAGCTACAACGGTGCGGCTTCATTGGATTTTGTCAGTTACACCCTTGGAACCCCGGTGTTCGATGTCCGCGAGTGCCAGCAGCGCAGCATGGTGTATTCGGCCCCGCTGTTTGCCACATTGCGACTGATTATTTTCGACAAGAGCGAGTCCGGTGGCGCGAAGATTTTGCGCGATATCAAGGAGCAGGAAGTCTATATGGGCGAGATGCCCCTGATGACCGAGAATGGCACGTTCGTCATTAACGGGACGGAGCGAGTGATTGTTTCACAGTTGCATCGCTCGCCGGGCGTCTTCTTTGATCATGACAAAGGAAAGACCCATTCTTCGGGGAAGTTGCTCTTCAACGCCCGGGTTATTCCCTATCGGGGATCCTGGTTGGATTTTGAGTTCGACCAGAAAGATCTGCTGTTCGTGCGGATCGACCGACGCCGTAAACTCCCCGCCAGCATTATTCTGAAAGCACTTGGTTACTCGACTGAAGAAATTCTGAGCCTTTTTTTCGATAACGATCGTGTTACGTTACTGGCGGAGTCTGCCGAGGTCGATCTGGTGCCAGAGCGTCTGCGCGGCCAAGAACTCGATTTTGACTTAACCACATCCAGCGGAAAGGTGATCATCGAGGCTGACAAACGCATCACGGCAAGACATATCCGTGAGCTTGAAAAAGCTGGGATTAAGTCTCTACCGGTTCCGGACAGTTATATTCTGGAACGGGCGCTCTCCCGGGATATCGTTGATCTCGAAACCGGGGAAGTTCTTGCCAGTGCCAACGATGAGATCACTCCGGAGTTGCTTGCCAAGTTCCGCGAGGTCGGGGTCGAAGCCTTCGAGACGATCTACACCAATGACCTCGATCGTGGACCCTATATCTCAGATACTTTGCGGACAGACGCCACCGGATCAGCCTTGGAAGCTCAGGTGGAGATCTACCGCATGATGCGCCCCGGCGAACCTCCCACCAAGGATGCTGCCGAGCAGTTGTTCAGGAATCTCTTTTTCACCATCGACCGCTATGATCTGTCAGCTGTGGGCCGGATGAAACTGAATCGGCGCCTGGGTCGGACCAGCGACGAGGGTCCGGGCATTCTCAGCCAGCAGGACATCATCGATGTGATGCGCACTCTGGTAAATCTCAAAAACGGTATCGGCGTAACGGATGATATCGATAACCTTGGCAACCGTCGGGTTCGTTCCGTCGGTGAACTGGTAGAAAACCAATTCCGCATTGGCCTGGTCCGAGTGGAGCGCGCGGTAAAAGAACGCCTCTCGATGGCAGAGTCCGAAAATCTTACTCCGCAGGACCTTATTAATGCCAAGCCGGTCTCTGCAGTAATCAAGGAATTCTTTGGATCCAGTCAGTTATCCCAGTTTATGGATCAGACCAATCCCCTTTCGGAAGTGACCCATAAACGCCGTGTCTCGGCCTTGGGCCCCGGCGGCCTCACGCGTGAGCGCGCGGGTTTTGAGGTGCGAGATGTACATCCGACGCACTACGGTCGGGTTTGTCCTATTGAGACACCTGAAGGCCCGAACATCGGTTTGATCAACTCCCTCGCCATCTTCGCCAGAACCAACGAATACGGTTTTCTGGAGACCCCCTACCGCAAGGTGGTTAATCGAAAGGTGACTGATGAAGCGGTATACCTGTCGGCAATTGAAGAGGGTGAATACTACATCGCTCAGGCGAACGCCCGGATTGACAGCAAGGGAGAGCTCGCGGATGAGTTGATTTCCTGCCGGTATCGGAATGAATTCACGCTGTCGAGCCCTGAAAACGTAGAGTTTATGGACGTTGCACCGTCGCAGATCGTTTCGGTGGCAGCTGCTTTGATTCCTTTTCTGGAGCACGATGATGCCAACCGCGCGCTCATGGGATCGAACATGCAGCGCCAGGCAGTGCCCACGTTGCGCAGCGAGAAGCCTTTGGTCGGAACCGGTATTGAGCGCAAGGTAGCCTCGGATTCAGGGGTGGTGGTGATTGCAAGCCGGGGTGGGGTGGTGAATGCTGTGGATGCGTCACGCATTGTGGTAAAGGTGAGCGACAAAGAGGTTGAAACCGGAGATTCTGGCGTCGACATCTACAACCTCGTGAAGTACACCCGCTCTAATCAGAATACCACCATCAACCAGCGGCCTCTGGTCTCTGTTGGCGATGAAATTGCTGCCGGCGATGTGCTCGCCGATGGACCTTCGACTGACCTTGGTGAACTGGCACTCGGCCGGAATATCCTGGTCGCGTTCATGCCCTGGAATGGTTATAACTTTGAGGATTCCATTCTTATTTCCGAGCGTCTCGTCCAGGACGATGTGTACACCTCAATTCACATTGAGGAGCGCACCTGTACTGCGCGGGATACCAAGCTCGGCTCCGACGACGTGACACGCGATATACCTAACGTCAGCGAGTCCGCCCTGGCGCGGCTTGATGAATCGGGGATCGTTTACATCGGTGCGGAAGTGAACCCGGGCGATATCCTGGTCGGTAAAGTCACCCCAAAAGGCGAGACTCAGCTGACTCCAGAGGAGAAATTGCTACGGGCAATATTTGGTGAAAAGGCATCTGACGTCAAGGACACGTCTCTGCGCATGCCTTCCGGTATGTCAGGAACGGTGATCGATGTCCAGGTGTTCACCCGTGATGGGCTGGAAAAAGACGCACGCGCATTATCCATTGAGGCATCGGAACTCGATCGAATCAAGAAAGATCTCAAGGATCAGTTCGAGATCGTCGAAGACGATGCCTACGATCGAATTGAGCGACTGCTCGCAGGGAAGATCGCTGAGGGCGGTCCGGCAGAACTGAAAGCGGGAGAAAAGATCACCCGACCGTACCTGCAGGCCTTGCCCAGAGATAAGTGGTTTGAGGTTCGGCTTCGGGACGAGGCCACCAATTCCACGCTGGAGCAGATCCGTGCGCAACTCGCGGCCCAGTCAAAAAGCTTTGACGACCTTTACGATGAAAAGCGCAGGAAACTCGAGGCAGGCGACGATCTCCAGGCCGGAGTGCTGAAGATGGTCAAGGTGTTCGTTGCAGTCAAACGGCGACTGCAGCCCGGCGACAAAATGGCCGGCCGGCACGGTAACAAGGGAGTAATCTCCAGAATCGTTCCGATTGAGGACATGCCATATATGCACGACGGCACCACGGTTGATATCGTGCTGAATCCGCTTGGGGTGCCCTCTCGAATGAATGTCGGCCAGGTCCTGGAATGCCATCTGGGCTGGGCGGCGCGCCACCTCGGGCGCCAGATCAGTGAGATGATGGATGGCGGTGCTGACACATCAAAACTGCGTCAGCAGCTCGGGAAGATCTACAGTACCGGGCGCAATCACGAAGACATAGATGCGCTCTCCGATGATGAGGTCACCGAGCTCGCCAACAACCTTCGTGGCGGTGTCCCGATCGCTACTCCGGTGTTTGATGGTGCCAGCGAAGCTGAGATCAAGGAGTGGCTAAAAATTGCGGAGCTCCCCCAGAGCGGGCAGGCCAACTTGATTGATGGTCGCACGGGAGAACCGTTTGATCGTGAGGTGACGGTGGGCTACATGTATATGCTGAAACTCAACCACTTGGTGGATGACAAGATGCATGCGCGGTCTACAGGCCCCTACAGTCTCATCACGCAGCAGCCGCTTGGCGGCAAGGCGCAGTTTGGGGGGCAGCGTTTCGGCGAAATGGAGGTGTGGGCGCTAGAAGCCTATGGCGCTTCTTACACGCTCCAGGAAATGCTCACGGTGAAGTCAGACGATGTCGGCGGCCGGACGAAGATGTACGAAAACCTCGTTCGCGGCGATCATCGAATGGAGGCGTCTGTGCCGGAATCATTCAATGTTTTGGAAAAGGAGATCAGGGCCCTGGGGCTCAATATAGAAAGACGCGAGGATCATTAGTAGAGCCTATTAACGCGTCCTCCTCTCCACGGTTCCAGATAAGGTTAAAAGAAGGAAAAGACAATGAAAGATTTTTTCAGTCAGTTCTCGCGATACGATGCAGTAGACCAGGAGTTTGACAACATCCGCATCCGTCTGGCGTCGCCGGATCAGATTCGTTCGTGGTCATTTGGTGAGGTCAAGAAACCCGAGACCATCAACTACCGCACATTCAAGCCCGAGCGCGACGGACTGTTCTGTGCAAAATTGTTCGGCCCGATGCAGGATTACGAATGTTTGTGCGGCAAGTACAAGCGCCTCAAGCATCGAGGCGTTGTCTGCGAAAAATGCGGGGTTGAGGTTACCCTCTCCACGGTTCGGCGCGAGCGAATGGGTCATATCGAACTGGCAAGCCCGGTGGCGCATATCTGGTTTCTGAAATCGTTACCGTCCCGGCTCGGCGTGTTGCTTGACATGACGGTTCGCGAAATCGAGCGGGTTTTATATTTCGAGGCATACGTGGTTACCGACCCGGGCCTGACCGAGCTTGAGATCGGGGCGCTCATGACGGAAGAGTCTTACTACGAGGCGATTCAGCTCTACGGTGCAGACTTTGATGCCGGAATGGGCGCGGAGGCGGTAAAGGAGCTTTTGAAAGGACTTGATCTTAAGTCGCTTTCGGCGCAGCTGCGCGAAGACCTTGCCGAATCCAGTTCGGAGACCAAGACCAAAAAATTGACCAAGCGGTTGAGAGTTGTTGAAGCCTTTCTGCACTCGGGCAATAAGCCGGAGTGGATGATCATGGAAGCGCTGCCGGTGCTACCGCCTGATCTTCGTCCGCTGGTGCCGCTTGAAGGTGGGCGATTTGCGACGTCTGATCTCAACGATCTGTACCGTCGCGTCATCAATCGAAACAACCGACTGCGTCGACTGCTGGATCTGAATGCGCCCGACATAATTGTTCGGAACGAAAAGCGCATGCTGCAGGAGTCCGTGGATGCGCTTCTCGACAATGGTCGTCGGGGCAAAGCGGTGACCGGTCCCAACCGCCGGCAGTTGAAATCCCTGGCCGACATGATCAAGGGTAAGCAGGGGCGCTTCCGCCAGAATCTACTGGGCAAACGGGTGGACTATTCCGGCCGTTCTGTCATTGTGGTGGGTCCAACTCTGAAACTGCATCAGTGCGGATTGCCGAAGAAGATGGCGCTGGAACTGTTCCGGCCGTTTATTTACAGCAAGCTGGAACTGCGTGGTCTTGCGACTACTATCAAGCAGGCCAAGAAGCTAGTGGAGATGGAAGAGCCTGAAGTCTGGGACATCCTGGAAGAGGTGATCCGAGAGCACCCCGTTTTACTCAATCGGGCGCCCACACTGCATCGTCTGGGTATTCAGGCATTCGAGCCAGTTCTGGTGGAGGGAAAAGCGATCCAGCTCCACCCGCTGGTTTGTACGCCTTACAACGCGGACTTCGATGGAGACCAGATGGCGGTCCATGTGCCGCTTTCTGTTGAGGCGCAGCTGGAAGCACGCACCCTCATGATGTCATCCAACAATGTGCTCTCGCCATCCAATGGGGAGCCGATCATTGTGCCTTCGCAGGATATTGTGCTCGGGCTTTACTACATGACTCGTGAGAAGGTGAATGAGTTGGGCGAGGGGAAGGCCTTTGCCGATGTATCAGAAGTGCGTCGCGCCCGCGATGCCGGCGCGCTGTCTTTGCACGCCAAGATCAAGGTAAGGATCCGTGAAGTTCAGTTCAACGAAGAAGGCGAACGTCAGGAAACATTCAACCTGACTGATACGACCGCGGGACGCGCGCTATTGTCGGAGATTCTCCCGGACGGCCTGCCTTTTGAACTCGTCAATCAGACAATGAAAAAGCGAGCGATCTCTTCGGCGATCAATGAGGCTTATCGCGGGGTCGGTCTTAAGGACACAGTGATCTTCTGCGATAAGTTGATGTACACCGGGTTCTCCATGGCGGCCAAGGCGGGTGTGTCGATTGGAGTCGACGATATGGTGGTTCCGGATAGCAAGTCCACAACGCTGGACGCCGCGGAGTTGGAGGTCAAAGCGATTCAGACGCAACATAGCCAAGGCCTCCTAACCGATGGTGAACGGTACAACAAAGTGGTGGACATCTGGACTCACGCCAGCGACCGCGTCGCGGGCGAGATGATGGATGAACTCAGCGTTGAACAAGTGGTCAACGCGGACGGAGAGACGGTTGAGCAGGAATCCTTCAACTCCATTTACATGATGGCCGACTCCGGCGCCCGAGGCAGTCACGCACAGATCCGCCAACTTGCTGGGATGCGCGGTCTTATGGCCAAGCCGGACGGATCCATTATCGAAACCCCAATTACCGCGAACTTCCGCGAGGGCCTGAACGTCAACGAGTACTTTATTTCTACCCACGGTGCCCGTAAGGGTCTGGCAGATACCGCGCTCAAGACGGCAAACTCGGGTTATCTGACTCGCCGGCTTGTGGATGTTTGCCAGGATTTGGTTGTCATTGAAGAAGACTGCGGGACCACTGACGGTATCCTGCGAGAAGCAATTGTTCAGGGTGGTGAGGTGGTGATTCCATTGAAGGATCGTATCCTCGGCCGCTCAGTGTCTGAAGATGTTGTCAGCCCTGGCGATGGGTCGAACTTGTTCGCGGCAGGACAGATGATCGACGAAGCCGGGGTAAACCTGCTCGAAGAGCACAATGTGAACCATCTCAAGGTCCGGTCCGCCGTGACCTGCGAGACCCGCTTCGGCATCTGTGCTACCTGCTATGGGCGTGACCTCGCCCGTGGACACTTGGTTAGCCGTGGCGAAGCAGTTGGCGTGATGGCGGCACAGAGTATCGGCGAGCCTGGAACCCAGTTGACTATGCGCACCTTTCACATCGGAGGGGCCGCATCCCGGAGTGCAGCAGCGAGTCGTGTTGAAGTAAAGAATCAGGGCACGGTATCCTGGGTCGGTGTGCGCGCGGTGAAGCGTGATGATGGTTGCAACATCGTAGTCTCCCGTTCCGGTGAATTGGTGATCCACGATCAGCACGGTATCGACCGGGAGCGGCATCGTGTTCCCTACGGCGCAGAGTTGACTGTGAGCGATACCGATCAGGTGGAAAGTGGACAGGTCATCGCGTCCTGGGATCCGCACACCCATCCGATCATCAGTGAGGTGGCAGGCAAGGTCCGGTTTGATAATCTGGTTGAAGGGATGTCCGTGACCGAGCAGACCGACGATTTGACGGGTTCAAGTACTTTTCTGGTTCTGGACCCAAAGAGCCGCCGCGGTTCGACCTCAGATATCAAACCGACGGTTGAACTGGTGGACGGCCGGAACAAAGTCAAAGCGCAGCATCAGATGCCCGCAGGCGCTTCCATTGTGGTGAGCGTCGGTGCGAAGGTTGGTGTCGGGGAAGTGCTGGCACGTATTCCGCAGGAAAGCTCCAAGACCCGTGACATCACCGGCGGTCTGCCAAGAGTTGCAGAACTCTTTGAAGCAAGAAAAGCGAAAGAGCCGGCGATACTCGCGGTGGCTACGGGAGTCATCTCATTTGGGAAAGAGGTGAAGACTAAGACCCGACTCGAGATCACAGATGACTCGGGTGAACTGCATGAGATGTCAATCCCGAAAGATCGTAAGATCAGCGTGTTTGACGGTGAGACTGTTGAGAAAGGCGATGCAATTGTGGAGGGTCCGCTCGCCGCGGCAGACGTGCTGGAACTGCGCGGACTCGTGCCCCTGACCGACTACATCGTGAGCGAGGTCCAGGATGTGTATCGCCTCCAGGGTGTGAAGATCAATGACAAACACATTGAGGTAATTATCCGACAGATGATCCGTCGGGTACGCATCGTGGAGTCCGGCGACACCCGATACCTGGAATCTGACCAGGTGGAGCGTTCGGCCCTGCTCGAGGAGAATGACGCGCTGGTAGCCGAGGGAAAAACCCCTGCGGCCTTTGCGCCTGTCCTGCTCGGCATTACAAAGGCTTCGCTAAGTACGGATTCCTTTATTTCCGCCGCGTCGTTCCAGGAGACCACCCGGGTCCTGACTGAAGCCTCCATGCAAGGCAAGGTCGACCACCTGAGAGGGCTCAAGGAGAACGTGATCGTGGGACGTTTGATCCCGGCAGGAACCGGACTGGCGCATCATGAGGATCGTAGGCGTCGCAGACAAGAGAAAGCTAAGGGAGACGGGGAGATCGAAGAGCTGGGAATCCTGGAAAATCTGACCGAGGAAAATAATTCTTCGCCGGCGGAGGTTGCCTAGGAATGATGTCTGAGACGGTAGCAAAACCCGAGAAAAACAGACCAATGTTGACAAAATTCATGGTTCTGCATAGAATCGCCGCCCTTTCTGGGGTTCAGTGTAGCCGGAATCGGCGGACTGACTTCGGAGCCAAATTTTAACGAAAACTAAGCAATGCCGACGATCAACCAACTTGTCAGAAAGCCTCGGACGCGTCAGACGCAAAAGTCAAACGTGCCGGCGCTCGCCGCCTGTCCACAAAAGCGCGGCGTGTGCACGCGGGTGTACACCACGACACCGAAGAAGCCGAATTCAGCTCTCCGAAAAGTCGCCAGGGTGCGACTCACCAACGGCTATGAGGTGACAAGTTACATTGGTGGGGAAGGGCATAACCTGCAGGAGCACTCGGTCGTATTGATTCGGGGCGGTAGGGTGAAGGATTTACCCGGTGTGCGATACCACACCGTTCGGGGAACGCTGGATACGTCCGGTGTGGGGGAACGGCGACAAGGTCGTTCGAAGTACGGCGCAAAGCGACCTAAGTCGTAGCGGGCTTAATCAAACGGGATTGCTCCGGGTCCTCTAGACAGGCACCGGGGTTGCTGAAACCGAAAAACAGGCCGGAGTAGCTGACCGGCCACGGTGACAAAGCTGATCTTGCGAAAAAGATTGGCACAGAAGTCGCGAAGGGGGCATCACGCCGCTAGCGACAAAAAGCTGTCTCACCGGATCGATTTAAACCGGGGGCCATTGGCCGCCGGTAGCGACGCTTTGCGTCGCCGGCCAAAGCTATGGGTATGGCCACAGGGTTATCCGGATACGGAGACGCGATAGAAAATGTTTCCGCAACCGGTAATCAGTTACTGAACAGATGAAGGAAGAGTTTTAGAAATGCCAAGACGTCGCGAAGTTCCGAAAAGGACGATCCTGCCGGATCCAAAGTTTGGTGACCAGACGATTGCCAAATTCATCAATGTAATGATGCAGGATGGCAAGAAGTCTATAGCCGAGCGGGTATTGTATGGCGCTCTGGACGCGATCGAGACCCGGGGCTCGTCCGAGCCGATCGAAGTGTTTTATCAGGCCCTTGAGAATGTGCGTCCGGTAGTTGAGGTCAAGAGCCGCCGAGTGGGTGGCGCAACTTACCAGGTCCCCGTTGAAGTACGCCCAAGTCGACGCAACGCGCTTGCTATGCGCTGGTTGGTCGATGCCGCAAGAAAGCGTAATGAGAAATCCATGACCGACCGCTTGGCGGGCGAGCTTATGGACGCGGCGGACAAGCGTGGCGGTGCGGCGCGAAAGAAAGACGACGTCCACCGGATGGCGGAAGCCAACAAAGCATTCTCGCATTTTAGGTTCTGACCCCCAAGGTAACTCTGAAACCCATCGCGAACTATCCACGGAATTATCAAAGTGCCTCGACAAACACCCCTTGAGCGTTATCGAAATATCGGCATCATGGCCCATATCGATGCCGGGAAAACGACCACTACTGAGCGTATCCTGTTCTATACCGGCATCTCACACAAGATTGGTGAGGTGCATGACGGCAATGCAGTTATGGACTGGATGGAGCAGGAGCAGGAGCGGGGCATCACGATTACATCCGCCGCGACCACCTGTTTCTGGAGTGGGATGGATCAGAGCTATGACGAGCATCGAATCAACATTATCGATACTCCGGGCCACGTGGACTTTACGATTGAGGTGGAACGCTCCCTCCGGGTCCTCGATGGCGCCGTTGGCGTCTTCTGTGCGGTTGGCGGTGTTGAGCCGCAGTCAGAGACCGTGTGGCGCCAGGCCGACAAGTACAGTGTGCCCCGTATGGCCTTCATCAATAAGATGGATCGCACGGGCGCAGATTTCTTCCGAGTAGTTGAGCAAATCAAAAGTCGCCTCGGGTCCAATGCCGTCACCCTGCAAGTGCCAATCGGCGCTGAAGATCAGTTCGAAGGGGTTGTCGACCTTATTAAGATGAAAGCCATCTACTGGGATGAGGAGACCCGCGGTACAAAGTTTGAAGAACGTGAGATCCCGGAAGATTTGCAGGACCGCTGCAATGAGCTTCGGGAGCAGTTGCTTGAAGCTGCAGCCGAGGCTGATGAAGACCTTATGGAAAAGTACCTCGAGGAAGGTGATCTTTCAAACGAAGAGATGAAAGCATCTCTTCGGCGAAGGACGCTCGCCAACGAAGTGGTGCTGGTAACCTGCGGGACTGCCTTCAAGAACAAGGGTGTCCAGGCAATGCTGGATGCTGTGCTTGACTTCATGCCGAACCCAACCGAGGTGCCCGCGATCAGCGGCGTTCTTGAAGACGAAACCACGGAGGAGGAGCGGCCAGCATCGGACGATGCGCCGTTTGCAGCACTTGGCTTCAAGATCATGACCGATCCCTTTGTGGGACAGTTGGTTTTCTTCCGGGTTTATTCAGGAGTCGTAAAATCCGGCGACAGTATCTATAACCCCGTCAAGGGCAAGAAAGAGCGCATCGGGCGTATCCTTCAGATGCACGCTAACTCCCGCGAGGAGCTTAAAGAAGTGCGTGCCGGCGATATCGCAGCAGCAGTGGGACTGAAGGCCATCACCACTGGTGACACGCTCTGTGATCCCAACAAAATCATCACACTCGAGCGCATGGAGTTTCCTGAGCCTGTGATTTCCCAGGCGGTCGAGCCCAAGACCAAGAGTGACCAGGAAAAATTAGGTGTCGCACTCGGCAAGCTCGCGCAGGAGGATCCGTCCTTCCGCGTACACACTGATGAAGAATCGGGGCAGACCATTATTTCCGGAATGGGGGAACTGCATCTGGAAATCATCATCGATCGTCTCAAACGTGAGTTCAGTGTCGACGCAAACGTGGGTAAACCACAGGTGGCCTATCGTGAGACCTTGAATGCGACAGTCGAACAGGAGCACAAGTACTCCAAACAGACCGGTGGGCGCGGACAGTACGGTCATGTGTATTTACGAATCGAGCCACAGGAGCGCGGTGAAGGGTTTGAGTTTGTCGATAAGATCAAAGGCGGTGTGGTACCCCGGGAATACATCCCGGCGGTGGAAAAAGGCGTCGTCGAAGCTATGGAATCCGGCATCGTGGCCGGTTATCCCGTCATCGATCTGAAAATCACGTTGTACGACGGCTCCTATCACGAGGTGGATTCGTCAGAGCATGCTTTCCGCGCGGCGGCGATCCAGGCATTCCGTGAGGCAAGCGCCAAAGCCAAGCCAGTGCTGCTCGAGCCGATCATGCGCGTGGAAGTCGTGACCCCGGAGGAGTACATGGGTGGCGTGACCGGAGATCTAAATTCACGCCGGGGAATGATTTCCGAAATGGAGGACGTCCCGTCCGGCAAGATTGTCCGCGCAGAGGTTCCGCTTTCCGAGATGTTCGGTTATGCCACGTCCCTGCGCTCGGCATCACAGGGCCGCGCAACCTATTCGATGGAGTTCAGTCAATACCTACCTGCACCTTCAAGCGTCACGGAAGTGATGATGAAGAAGGCCAGTTAACCACGCACTGTTGAGGAAATCAGAAAGTGTCGAAAGAGAAATTCGAGCGGAGTAAACCGCATGTGAACGTTGGCACCATTGGTCACGTTGACCATGGCAAAACCACCCTGACCGCTGCCCTGACCCGGGTGC
>JBMUHF010000197.1:0-3852 GCA_050302555.1 Arenicellales bacterium
GATAACTCCCGTGCTGCTGTGGTCCAATTCCAGGGAGTTCCGTTTACGAGAATTTCGACAGCCTGCGTGAGTTCAGAGGCGAAACGATATCGTGGCACCACCTGCGCTCCTAAAGAGTTCAGGTGCTCTGACACTACTTGACAGTCAATAAAATGATATCCACCGGCGGTAAGTGACGCTGCAAGAGCGACGAGCGCGGTTTTCGAGGCATCGGTGATCTGGCTGAACATACTTTCGCCAAAAAACGCCTTGCCGATCGCAAGACCATATAGGCCTCCGACCAGTCGGCCGTTCTGCCAGGTTTCCACGCTATGGGCATACCCCATTCGGTGCAGGGCGCAATAGGCCTCCTGCATACCGGAGGTGATCCAGGTACCTTCGCGCGCATTGCGGGATTCAGCACACCTCTGGATGACGTGATCAAACGCACGATCTGCTGTCACTTCGAAGCCCTGTGTCCGCATGCTTTTGCGCAAACTCCGGGAGATATGCAGATTTGCGGGATACAGGATCGCCCGAGGGTCGGGTGACCACCACAGGATGGGTTGCCCGTCACTAAACCAGGGAAAGACGCCTTGGCGGTATGCGCTTAATAGCCGGTCGGGGTTGAGATCGCCACCGACAGCGAGCAGACCTTCAGGAGACGCGGCCTCGAGTGGGGGGAAGGTATAGGTTCTCGGCAGGCTCGCCATAACGGAACCATTCTAGCACTCGGTATCGGTCTGACCGTCTCGCCTGAAAGGCGAGTGCGATTCAAGAATCTCTGTGTAGTCCGCCAGGTGATTTTCCTCTTCCTCGGTATATCGGCGTACCGCATCATGGAAGCCTTCGTGGGCGAGCCAATGCGCCGACAACGTCGTTTGCGGAGTGAGGCCTCGACTCAGCTTGTGTTCTCCCTGTGCCCCTGCTTCAAAACGCCCCAAGCCGTGATCAATGCAATATTCAATAGGCGCGTAGTAGCACGTCTCGAAGTGCAGGTCGGAAGCATGCTCAAGAGCACCCCAGTAACGGCCATACAGGGAATTTTTGCCGCGGAGAAAAAAGGCACAGGCAATGGAGCGGCCCCCTTGTTGTGCGACCAGCAACTGTACCCCGTCAGGAAAGGCTTGCACGAGTGTTTCGAAAAACTTTCGGTTTAAGTAGGCATACGAGCCATGCTCCGCGATCGTATTTTGGTAGCATGAGAACAGCAGATCCAGGTGTTCATGCGTGATTTCGTTGCCGTGATGCCACTTAAGGGAAATGCTCTGCTCGATAACCCGGCGTCGTTCACGAAGGATGTTTTTGCGCTTTTTCGAAGAAAGTTGTATCAGAAAATCACTAAAATCCTGATACTGGTCGTTGCGCCAGTGGAATTGACGCCCCTCACGGCGCGCAAAACCATTTTTAGCAAGGACCTCAAGGTCCTTTTCTGTGCAAAAAATACAGTGCACAGAAGACGCTTTGAGTTCATTGGCTACGACCGGGAGCGCGCGTGCGATGTTGTCGCGGACGAGCCTCGCCTCATGGTCTGGATGATGAAGTATTCGCTGCCCTCCAACGGGCGTGAACGGTGCCGCAATGAGCAGTTTTGGATAATATGGCACGCCCTGGCGCTGATAGGCATTGGCCCAGGCCCAATCGAAAACGAACTCCCCGTATGAGTGAGTCTTCAGATAACATGGTGTGCCACCAATGAGCGCCCCGTCGAGATGAACGGTGAGATGACACGGTGTCCAGCCCGTCTCAGGACAACAGCAGCCACTCTCTTCAAATGCAAGGAGGAATTCGTGACGCAGGCCGGGATTTTCCGCATCGACCATGGCGTTCCATTGTCCCGCGTCGATGCTGTCCATCGAGCGGTTTGTTGTGATGCTGACCTCGCCCGCTTTATCATTGGGGTCGAGGCCTTTTGAGGCCTGAGACTCAGATAGATAATTATTCATTTGCGATGAATCGCCTTCCTATTGCAATTGCGCAGCTCAATTTTACCGTCGGTGATGTCGACGCGAACGTTGACAAGATGTTGGACGCGGCCCACCGTGCGCGCTCGGAACTTGATTGCCGTGTTGTCATTTTTCCAGAACTTTCGATTACCGGGTATCCTCCGGAGGACTTGCTCTTTCGGCGGGATTTTCTTGAGCGCACACAAGCGGGGTTGGCCCGACTGGCCGGCACCGCGAAGGATATCTCAATCATCGTGGGGCATCCCCATCAGGTAGGCACGCGCCTCTATAACGCCGCTTCGGTCATCTCAGAGGGACGGATCACGGCCCGGTATCTCAAGCGGGAACTGCCTAATTTTGGGGTCTTTGATGAAAAGCGGTATTTCTCTTCAGGCGATCAGCCGTGCGTTTTTGAGATAGATGGTATCAATCTGGGATTGACCATTTGTGAGGATGTCTGGCACCCCCAACCCGTCGCAGACTGTGCGTCGGCGGGCGCGGACGTAGTTGTGAATCTGAACGCCTCACCCTATGACTTGCATAAGGCCCGCGAGCGTGAGGAGCAGGTGGTGAGCCAGCGCGCAAAAGCATCCGGTGTTCCGATCATTTACCTTAACCTGGTGGGTGGCCAGGATGAACTCGTCTTCGATGGAGGCTCTTTTGTTTGCAACGCCGATGGCAAGGTGATCACTCGGCAAGCATTTTTCGAAGAAACACTCTCGCGGATCGACATCACTTCACAGGGAATCGAGCCGGTTAACCCATCGACCGCGCTTTTACCCCGGGAAGAGAGTGTCTATCGGGCACTTTGCTTGGGAGTGGGGGACTACGTACGAAAGAACGGTTTTCAGGGCGCGGTGCTGGGCCTGTCCGGAGGTATTGATTCGGCGCTGACGCTCGCGGTCGCGGTCGATGCGTTGGGAAAAGATAATGTCCATGCAGTCATGATGCCCTCCCGATATACCCGAAAGATCAGTATTGAGGATGCCAGGATTGAGGCCGAGGCGCTGGGGGTCGTCCATGAGGTTATTCCGATCGAGCCCTTGGTGGAAAGTTATCGGACCCAACTGGATCCGATCTTTCAGGGATTGCCGGAAGATACGACCGAGGAAAATCTGCAGTCCCGTATCCGTGGCAACCTGTTGATGGCAATATCAAATAAAACCGGCAGGCTGGTACTGGCTACCGGAAACAAAAGTGAGATGGCGGTCGGTTATGCCACACTCTATGGCGATATGGCAGGCGGTTTTGCCGTTATCAAGGATGTATTCAAGACGCTGGTGTACGAACTTGCGGCGTATCGGAACAGAATCGGCACAGCGATTCCAGAGCGGGTGATTACCCGGCCACCCTCAGCAGAGCTCGCACCTGATCAGGAAGACACCGACAGTCTGCCACCTTATGAGGTACTGGATCCGATACTTGAGGCCTTCATTGAGCACGATCTCGGCGCAGACGAGATTGTCGCGAAAGGCTTTGATGAAAAGACCGTTGAGAAGATCATGTGCATGGTGGTGCGCAACGAGTACAAACGGCGGCAGGCACCGCCGGGAGTCAGGATTACGCGACGGGCTTTTGGCCGCGACCGGCGCTATCCGATTACTTCGGGCTTCAATTGAGATATGGGCTATTGGGGTAGTTGAGTTCTAACACCCGAACGGTGTCGTTGTGGAGTTCGTCGAGCCCCATGCGAGCGTATGCTTTGACCATCACACCGAGCGCGTCTTCCACAGCTGAAGAATTTCGATAAGTTTCAAGGACCGATCGGGCCCGGTTTACCGCAGCAACATCCGCACCCATCGCGTAGTAATACCGCGCTACCTCGACTTCATGTATGGCCAGCACGTTGATAATGTAGATCAAACGCTTGCGGGTATCCGGCGCGTAGCGGCTGTTGGGAAAGCGGCTGATGAGTTCCTGGTTGGCC
>JBMUHF010000198.1:0-12416 GCA_050302555.1 Arenicellales bacterium
CAATGCTACGGCAGAGCAGGCCGCAACCATGATTGCGCAGGCCAGCGCTGATGTAAAAGCGGCCAAGGCCGCGAGCGCGGTATGGCGCATACTGGATTCTGCGACCGGCGGTGGCGCGGTGCCACTGACAAAGGCGCTCAAGGTCGCCCAGAAGATACTCGATGACGGCGATGCGCCTGAGGCGTACCGACTCGCCCAGCGGGTTTCTGAGGCGGCTCAACTTGGCATTGCTCAGGCTGCCGAGCAGGCGAATGCTGCACCGTCATATAACTGATCGCGCGACAGACTCTAAAAATGGCCCCGCAATGCGGGGCCATTTTTTTGTCAAGTCCTGACGTCATCATAGGGGGATACATTCCAGTTGCACCGGCTATGAGGACCATGAACACTTCGAGCACGTCGACATCAGCGAACCAGCAGATGATAAAGCGCATCGCAACCCGGGTGAAAAGGTCTCGCTTGCCAAGTGTTGCATCGGCTTTGGCATTTACCACTGTCCTTGCTCTAGTACCTCTGCTGACTGTTGTTTTTGCGATCCTGTCGATGTTTCCTTTCTTCTTCGAGTGGCGAGACGAGATAGAGACTTTTCTTTACAGCAATCTGCTTCCTGCTACAGGGGATGCGGTCAAAGTCTACTTGCAGGAATTTGCTGGGCAGGCAGGGACGCTGACCGGACTGGGCCTTGCCGCGTTGCTGGTGACAGCACTGTTGCTGCTCTCGACCATTGAAGATGCCTTCAACGATATCTGGAATATCTCGAAGGGCCGCACACTCTCCCAACGGCTACTGCTGTACTGGGCAATGCTGACCTTGGGTCCTGTGCTAATGGTCACCAGCCTCGCACTCACGACCTATTTGGGTTCGACGGTGTTAAGCAGGTGGATTCCTGCGGCATCGGTCTTGGATACGCTAGTACTACAGGTACTCCCGATGTTCCTGCAGGGGTTGGGATTCTTTCTGATGTACCTGATTGTGCCGAGCGGTACGGTAAGGTCTAAGTCTGCGTTGGGTGGGGCCATGGTGGTGGTTGCACTCTTTGAACTGACAAAGTTTGGTTTTGTGATATTCATCGCAAATTTCGACACCTATCAGATTATTTATGGGGCAATGTGGAGCATTCCGGTATTTTTGCTCTGGATCTACCTTTCATGGTTGGTGACGTTGTTTGGGGCCTGTATTGCCGCAGAGATGGATGCGGCCCCCAAAGCCGCTGAATCCCTGCCCCGGGTTGCACCGGTGATCAAGAAATCCCCCGTCGAGCGGCGCGCCCGGTAGGGCCGGAGTCGGCCCCTGGAGCAGGACGCCATGTGTTGTGGTGCCCCGTGGATCACGGAGTCCAGGGTCTTAAAGGTTTTCTCAATGATGAATGTACTTTAAGATTCTGAAAGAACATTCTATTCGCCCCTTTTTAGGGCACCTTACTGATGAAAATGTTGCTCACAATACCGATTCTTTTGATGGGCTGGCTGCTAATGCTGGTCCCTTTATTAGGCGCTAGCGAGACCCGAGATCCCTCGGAATACTTTTTTCAGGATAGTTTTAATGATCTCAGCGAGGAAGCTGAAATTGCCCAGGAGGAAAGCAAGACCGGCGTTCTGGTGATGTTTGAGACTGACGACTGCCCGTGGTGTGAGCGAATGAAAGATACCGTGCTTAATCAGGCGGAAGTTCAGGATTATTTTCGACAACATTTCCGACTTATTGGACTGAATACGGATGGCGACGCGTTGGTTACCGGTTTTGACGGGATAGAGGTTTCGGAGACGGAATTTGCGCTGACACATAATCGCGTGCGGGCCACTCCCGTGTTCCTGTTCTTCGATACCGAGGGTCAGTTGCTGGTCCGCTATACCGGGACCACCCGGGATCCGCAGGAGTTTCTCTGGCTTGGCGAGTACGTGGTGAATGCCCATTTCAAACACGAGCGCTTCTCAAGTTACAAGCGCAAGCGCCGGGCAGCATCGTCCTGATCGGGACATCAATTCTGTGCGTTGCGCAACTGTCTTTGAACCGTGAAACTCGCTGACTGGAAGTTGGTTCGGCCCATCGGGATCGCTGCCCTGTTGTGGCCCTTATTGGTATCCAGCCAAAGCGACAGCGCAAAGCCGCCTTTACCTGAGCCGCTCACACTGACCGACGCCTTGCGTCTCGGGGCAACGGCACATCCCGAGCTAATGATGGCTGAATCTGAGGTGAACGCCGCCAAGATTAACCTCGGAAAGGTGGATTCCAGTTACGGTTTTGATGCTTTCGTCGAGTTACAGCCAAGACTCTCGAGTCGCGCCGCGTTGGATCACGTGGATTTTGAAGATGACAGCCGTTACGGACTGGTGGTGAAGAAACGCCTGACCGATTTTGGTCGAACCGAGAGCAGGAAAGAGGCCGCTAGATTAGATGTCGCCGCAACTGAGGCGCGTTTTGTCATCCGACGTGACCGGCATATGCTGGACATTATGCACAGTTTCTTTGCCGTGATTCTTTCGGATCATGCCTACCGGGCTCTTAATGAACGGCTGGCGATAGATTATTTTCGTTACTCTCGAATGGCAGAAAGGCGTGACCGCTTCGAGCAGTATTCAGACCTTGAGGTGGCCGAACAGGAGGCCGCTTACCGAAAGATATATGTTGCGCGTCAGCGCGCCGATCTCGAGCGCCGCCAGCGGCGCCACGCATTGGCGTTGAGACTGGGCCGGCCTGGGGAACTTTCCAGCGAACTGCTGATGCCTGATCTGTCGGTGTATCAGGCCCGGGAGATTCCCGAGTACAACGATGCGGTTGAGCAGATAATTTCGAATTCGCCCATTCTCAATGCGCATCGTGCCAGTGTTGCCTCAGCACAGGCGAAGGTAGCGGTGTCGGAAAAACTGAACTCGCCGGTTTTGAGTGCCGACTTTGAGGCGAGGGAGTATCACGACAGTTCCTTTTCCAACCGTGATCGCTATCGGTTCAACCTTAAGTTCATCATGCCCCTCTTCAACGGGACCCAAACCCGTGATTCCGAGGTGGCGCTCGCAGAAAATACATTGGTGCAAAAACAGGCCGAACTGCTTGCCGCAGAATACGTAGTTCGTGAGGATGTCATGACCCTCATCAGCAATCTACTGGTGAATCAGGCGGCGGCCGTGGCGGCAGAGGCGGATGAGACATATCGTGGCTATTACCAGGATCGAAGTCGGGCAATGTATGAGATGGAGATGCGTTCCGATCTGGGTGATGCCCAGGCTGCGGCCGCCGAAGCGCTGCTGGAAGTCACCCGGGTCGATTTTGAGCAGGCTCTACTCTGGGCTGAGATGGATGCACTGCTCGCTCGGCCAATAGCTCTGCTGGAGAAAAAGTAGATCCCATGAAAAATCTTTCGCGCATTATTCTGGTGGTATTGGCTTCAGTCGGTTCGGGGGCACTCTATGGCGAGACCTTCGATGCCACAGTGGACTGGAACCGCCGCGTGACGATTGGCTTCGGAATGTCAGGCCAGGTAAAGGCGGTTGAGGCACAACCCGGAGAGGCGGTGCCATTGGGCTCGGTGCTGGTCAAGCTTGATACCGCTCTTCTGGAGATTGCATTACGCAAGGCCTCAAACACCGCGGCCATCAGCGAGGCCGAAATGGAAAGACAGCTTGCGGTTGTTGAGCGTGAGCAGACGCTTTATGACGAAGGATCGCTCTCTGCGGTGCAACTGGAACAGGCAGAACTGGAACTGTCGCGAACGGAATTTGCGCTCAACGATGCGGAACTGGAGCACCAGAGGATGCAACACCTTCTAGAACTTGCAACCTTAACGGCGCCCTTTAATGGGTGGGTGGTGGATTCAGACTTCATGCCCGGCCAGTTCGTAAACCATGAAGCGAATACGCCAGCGCTGATGGTTCTGGCTGACAGGGGTCGATATATCGCAAAGGCGCAAATTGATGTTACCGCTGTGGAAAGGCTGTCAGAAAATCCCACCATACAGGTGCATGTAGGGGAGCGGGTCTTTGATGTGGTTCGCAGCCGTATTGGCCTGGAACCGATTACTGAGGCAGACGGGGGACAACGCTATCTCCTCAAAGTGCAGTTCGAAAGCGAAGATCTTATCCGGCCGGGAACCCCCTGCATCGTGAAAGTATTTTAGAGGATTTTAGAAGGTCTCAGGTGGTGTTGGGGGTCAAAGAACTAATGGTCTTCAGGGTAGTCACAAAGGCGTCGAGTGGGTAATCAGCCGACTCCCCGGTGGCCCGGTCGCGGTATTCGACGATACCTTTGGTGAGGCCGCGGTCACCCACCACAATGCGGTGCGGTATGCCGATGAGGTCCATTTCTGAAAACATTACTCCCGGCCGCTCATTCCGGTCATCGAGCAGCACGGAAAATCCCGCGTCAACAAGATCTGCGTAGAGAGTCTCAACGGCATCGGCAACCTGTTGTGACTTCTTGAGGCCGATCGGCACGATGCAGACATCAAAAGGTGCCAGCGGCGCTGGCCAGATAATGCCGTTGTCATCGTGACTCTGCTCGATGGCGGCGGCTACGATGCGGGTGATGCCGATGCCGTAGCATCCCATATGGAAAGGCTGGCTGCGACCTTCGGCGTCAAGAAAGTTTCCATCGAGTGCCTCGCTGTATTTGGTTCCCAGCTGAAAAACATGGCCGACTTCAATCCCCCGGCGAACCTCGATGGGCTGCGAGGGGTCGGTCGGACAAGGATCCCCGTCAACGGCCTGTCGCAGGTCATGGGTTCTCGGTTCAGCAAGATCCCGACCCCAGTTGACCCCTTTAAGATGAAAGCCCTCACGGTTGGCGCCACAGACGAAATCTGCCACGCCGGCTGCGCCATGATCAACGATGACGGGTATATTCAACCCTACTGGTCCAACCGAGCCTGGCGCTACTCCGGTGGCTTCTTCAATCTCTTTAGCGCTTGCCATGCGTAGCGGTTTGGCCACCTCATCCAGCGCCTCGGCTTTTACACTGTTAAGGACATGATCGCCCCGCAGGACCAGGGCGACGGGCACATTCTCGCTGCCCTGAACAATCAGCGTCTTGAGGGTCTGTGGGGAGTCTATGTTCAGAAAATTGCACAATTCCGCTATGGTGTGGACATCCGGGGTAGCAACCTCCGACATTGCCTCGATCGCCTCAGGGCGTGCGGTAGATGCCGGCGTTAAATCGACTTTTTCCACATTGGCCGCATAACCACAGGTTGAGCAGAACGCGATAGCGTCTTCTCCAGATTCTGCCAGCACGTGGAATTCATGGGAGAAATTGCCTCCGATGGTTCCGCTGTCGGCTTCCACGGCCTGCGCCTGCAGGCCTAGTCGTTCGAAGATGCGTACATAGGCGTCGTACATCGCCTGGTAACTTTGCGACATGCCTTCACTGTCTCGATCAAACGAGTAGGCATCTTTCATGATGAACTCGCGCGAGCGCATCACCCCGAAACGTGGTCGGATCTCGTCCCGGAACTTGGTTTGGATCTGGTACAGGTTCACGGGCAGTTGCCGGTAACTCCGGATTTCTGCCCGGGCCAGGGTCGTGATGACTTCCTCGTGTGTCGGTCCGAAACAGAAGTTTCGCTCATGGCGATCCGTAAAGCGAAGCAGTTCTGGTCCGTAATCGTCCCAGCGACCGGATTGTTGCCAGAGTTCCGCCGGCTGAACCGCTGGGAGCAATACCTCCTGGGCACCAGCACGATTCATTTCTTCGCGCACGACCTGGCTGACTTTAGAGAGCACCCGATGCCCTAGCGGCAACCAGTTGTAGACGCCAGCTGCCACCTGGCGAATCAGGCCGGCCCGCAACATCAGCTGGTGACTGACGATCTCTGCGTCGGCGGGAACCTCTTTCAAGGTGGCGAGAAAAAACTGGGAGGTACGCATAGGCGGTGTCAGATGATAGTCTATGATAACGAAGTGTATGTCTTTTCCGGACAAGACGGGAGGGGTCGCTTTTGGTTCAGGGCGGACCCATCACATCAAAGGTTATTTCGGTTCGGGGTTATCGGATTCAGAAAATGAGCAGAGTTGTGCGGCCTCACTGACAACTACGGACAACATCGCGAAATCCGGACTGCTTGATTTTTGCAGATCACCAATCATCTGGGCCAGACGCTCGGTATCTCCATGGTGTTGATGTACCCACTGGCGTACAGCAGCTTTGCCGCGCCCGGTCTGGGTATTCAGGATGATCGCGCTGATCATGCGTTGCGTCAGATGCAGGTCCGACCGCAAAGTCGTGCGGGCGAGGGCATGCCAGTGATTATCAGCCGGTAGGTCACGAATGCGGTCCGATAGCCAGTGCAGTGCTAGCCGGTCACCGATGTCAAAGTAGACCGTAGCGACCTGGGCAATCCCGAAGGGGCCTTTGCTCGCGACGTCAACAATATCCAGGGCTCTCGCCAGACCGGTAAGTTCAGCTACATGGTTGGCGATGGCTGGCGGGACCTCAGCATTTAGGTAACGGCGCACCCGGCGTTTTTGAACCAGGCGGTTAGATGCGGCAAGGACCCGGGGGAAACCACGCCGCAGTTGATCGATAGCATCACGGAACTCACTGACGGCAGAGGCAATATCGATAGGTCGCGGCCGGTAACGCAGTAGCCAGAGTATGGCCTGCTCTAGAAGAATCCGAGTCTCATGCATCAGTTCTTTCTGAATTCGGGAGATAACCACGTTATCCAGACCCTCGATCTCCCGCCACAGTTCGCGGAGTCGGAAGACCTCACGTGCCGCCGCGTAGGCACGGGCGGTTTCTGCCGGATGTGCACCTGTGAGTTCATTCATCCGCAGCGTAACCCCTGGACCCACACGGTTGATCATGCTGTTTGCGACGTGTGTGGCGATGATCTCCCGACGCAGGCGGTGATTCGCCATGAAACTCTTAAAGCGTGGACTCAGTGCCGTCGGGAAATAACGCTCTAGATCCTCTGCCAGAAAAGTGTCCTCTGGTACATCTGAGTTCAGCAGCATCTGGAAGGTGGAAATCTTGCTGTGACTTAGGAGTACGGCGAGTTCAGGCCTCGTCAGGCCCTTTTTCAGGGAGATCCTTTCCCTGATTTCTTCTTCACCGGGCAGGTGTTCGAGACTGCGATCGAGTCCATAATTTTGCTCAAGCTGCCGAAGGGCGCGAGCGTGATGGTGTATAAGACTGGGCGCGCGGTCTACCGCCAACGCCAGCGCCTGGCTTTGCATGTAGTTGTTGCGCAGCACCAATTGCGCGACTTCCTCAGTCATTTCCCGAAGTAGGTTATTGCGATCTTGAACACTGATCTCTCCTGCATCAACCGCGGCGTTGAGGAGAATCTTGATGTTGACTTCGTGATCCGAGGTATCGACGCCAGCGGCATTGTCAATGGCGTCGGTATGGCACAAACCGCCCAGGCGACTGTATTCGATTCGGGCGAGCTGGGTTAACCCAAGGTTGCCACCCTCGCCAATCACCCGGCACCGCAGTTCGGATGCATCGACCCGCACCATATCGTTGACTCGGTCACCGACTGATTCGTGTGTTTCAGTTGCGGCCTTAACGTAAGTGCCGATGCCGCCGTTAAATAAAAGGTCCACGGGGCTTTTAAGCATCTCGTGAATCAATTCATCCGGACTTAATGTTTTGGCGCTGATCCCAAACGCTTTTCGCGCAGCCTCGGATAATTCGATCGATTTGACATCGCGGGCCCATACGCCGCCGCCTTCCGAGATGACTTTCGTATCGTAATCGGTCCAGTTCGATTGGGGTATTTGAAATAGACGCTCACGTTCCGCAAAAGAGATCGCTGGGTCAGGGTCGGGGTCAATGAAAATATGCAGGTGGTTGAAAGCACCAATCAGCCGAATCTGGCGGGAGAGTAAAAGGCCGTTTCCAAAAACGTCACCCGACATATCCCCGATACCTACAACCGAAAACGGTTGCGTCTGAGTATTGATGTCGAGTTCATGGAAGAGTCGTTTGACAGACTCCCACGCACCACGGGCCGTGATTCCCATCGCCTTGTGGTCGTAACCGGTGCCGCCCCCCGAAGCAAAAGCATCATCCAGCCAGTAGCCGTATTCAGCCGCCACGTCGTTTGCTAAATCAGAAAAGGTCGCGGTTCCCTTATCCGCCGCTACCACCAGGTACGGATCATCCTGATCGTAGCGAACGACCCGAGAGGGCGCGATCACAGATTCGTGGCTGCGGTTATCCGTCAAGTCCAGCATGCCGCGGATGAATGTCTGGTAGCACGATTTCACCTCTGCGGAACGTTCCTCTGGAGCACACTGCGCCAGACGACGAACGACAAAGCCGCCTTTGGATCCCACCGGCACGATGACCGCATTCTTAACGATCTGCGCTTTGACAAGCCCTAACACCTCGGTACGGAAGTCCTCGGGCCGATCCGACCAACGGAGTCCGCCTCGGGCAACCAGGCCGCCCCGCAGATGCAGTGCCTCGACACGCGCCGAGAAGACAAAGATCTCGAACATCGGCCGGGGTCTGGGCATTCGACTGATCGCGCCACAATCAATCTTAAAGGAGAACCGTTCCGGCTGTTGGCGGTCGTGCTGCTGGAAATAGTTTGTTCGCAACATGGACTCAACCAGGTTGATGTAGGCCGACAGGATCCGGTCTTCATCAAGATTGGCGACCCGCTCCAGGCCCTGGCTGATCTCGGTACGAATCTTTGCGACCTTTGCCGCCCGGTCGCCCTGCAGATCAGGGTCAAAGCGGGTCTCAAACAATCGGACGATCCGCCGGACCATATGCGGATTACCGGCCAGCGTATCAATAACGTAGTCTTGGCTGTATCGAAAGCGGATCTGCTTGAGATATCGGTACGCCGCTCTCAGCAGGGTCGTCTGTTGCCAGTTAAGTTGCGCTCTTAGTGCCAGCCGGTTGAAACCGTCGTTGTCGGTATTACCCCGCCATATCCTCTGGAACAGATGTTCAAAGTCGGTCTTGCTCTTGCTGATCTGGATATCTTGCTCATCCCGGTCGGCAAGATCGAAAAGATGAATAAAGACCGCCCGCCCGCTCGCGCTTCGGATACGGAAAGGATTTTCGGTGAGGACGTGCAATCCCAGGTTCTCTATAACCGGCAATACGTCAGAGAGCACAATGGCGGAATCTGGAGAATACAGTCTGAGTTGAGCCTGGTGGGCGGCATAGCCGTCCGGCTGGTGAAGTGTGATCTCAAGATGCGCCTCGGCATTTGCCGTCATCACATGAACAAGATCATCGACCCCCTCGGCTGGGGAGAACTCCTCTCGAAAGGCGGTGGGGAAACCCTCACTCCATTCATCCGCTCGCGCCAGTCCCTCACACTCTCCATGTCGATCCTGAAGCAGGACGCTCAGTTCATCTGGCCAGGAGCGCGTCAGTTCCTCAATCTGCGATTCGATCTGTTTTGTCTCCGGAGAGACCGCAGTCAGGGGGTCTACGCTGATAAGGTAATGGATGCGTGTCAGTACGGATTCCGAGAAATACACATTGAATTCGTAGGATTGCCCACCGTAGGATTTCCTAAGAGTGTCGCCAATCTTCTGCCGTAGATCACTGTTGAAGCGGTCTCGGGGAACAAATACCAGGCACGAAAAAAAACGTGAAAAGCGGTCTCGACGCACGAACAGACGGGTACGCTGGCGTTCCTGTAGCTCGAGCATTCCCATTGCGGTGTCATACAGTTCATCTTCAGTGATCTGAAAAAGATCATCGCGCGGATAGCGCTCAATCAGGTTGTGCAGCACCTTGATGCCGTGGCCCTGCTCGGGAAGACCGCTTCGAGTCAGTACATGCTGTAGTTTCTGGCGAGAACCGGGAATATCCACGACACTGCGGTTATATGCGCCGGCGGAAAAAAGACCGACGAGACAGGTTTCACCGGTCAGTTGGCTATTGGCGTTCCAGTGCCGTACAAAAAGGACATCCATGTAAGCCGGCCGATGAACGACCGACCGTTTGCTCGATTTGGTGATCATTACCGGATCGGTGTCCTTTAGATCACTGGCAGTACTCTCCGGAAGCACTGAGAGCCGTTCAACCAGATCAAGACCGTCACGCGGTCTCAGAATGCCGAGTGCGGATGTTGCTTTCGGTGACAACAGACTATTATCGTTGGATGATCTTTCATACCTGACCGCGCCGAGAAAGGTGAAATTCTCCTGTGCAATCCATCGGCATAGTGCCGCGGCTTCCGATCGGGTTTCGTCATCCCCCGGCATATGGGTGTTATCAAGGTCATTGGCAAGTGAGAGGGCGAGTTCGCCCATGGCCGTGCCGTCGGTGTTCGCGGCTGAGACCTCGCTTAAGACCCGGGTGAGTTCGGAGACAATAGTGTTGAGCCTTTCGGCCCGGGACTCGCGGCTGATCTGAAAACACAGAAAGGATTCGTGTCGGGCATCGGCGGAGGGATGATTCAGGCCGGTAAGATTGCCGCTGTTGTCGCGACTGACATCAAGCACGGGATGAATGGTCAGATGGATCGTGTAGCCGAGCCGGTTGAGCACCATCGATGCTGAGTCCACCAGGAAGGCCATATCGTCAACCACAGCTTCAACGACAGTGTGCGGGTTTGTTCCACCGGCCTGTGTCTTGGTCGGGTTGTAAGCGCGCAGCAACAACTGTCCAGGTTGACGCTGTCTCGCGAGATCCAGGTGGGATAGGGCGCTCGCGTAAAGGGTTTCTGGGTCCGATCTCGCGAGATCGTCTGACGGAACTCGATGAAAATATGCACCGAGAAAATTTTGCGCCAGCTCGGCTTCTGTCGGGGCTAATCGCTGTCGCGCGAGTTCAGCGAGCGCTGCAAACGGTTTTTCGCGGTTAAAACTAGGTATTGCCGACATCAGGAACAGCGTACTCTTGGCACCGTAATATCATCGGGGGCAGTCCGAACTATACGTCAATTCCACTGCCTGTTGGCGTGTGTCGGCGACGCTGGATGGAACGATGTCGACGTTAAATTCTCCCGGGTACCACGGTAAACTGTAGGCCTCATCGGTAGAGGAAAATTTCAACAGAGGAGCATCATGCGCGAGCAGCCCTTGTGGCGGCCTTCTTTGGAGCAGGTCGCGATCACCAATATGACCCGTTTTGCCAATGACGCCTCATCGCGTTGGCACAGAAGCTTTGATGACTACGCCGGCCTTCATCAGTGGTCGGTTGAGGCACCCGAGGAGTTTTGGACCAGCATCTGGGAGTGGACGGGGGTGATCGGGACGGGAAGCATTGATCCCGTGGTACTGAACGCTGGAAAGATGCCGGGCGCGCGCTGGTTTCCAGAGGTACGGCTGAATTTTGCCCGCAATCTCTTGCGTCGCCAGGATTCAGCCCCGGCGCTTATCTTCCAGGCAGAGGACAAAGTCACGCGTTCCCTTAGTCATGCTGAACTCTATCGTCAGGTCGCGGGTCTTGCCGATGCGTTGCAGCAGGCCGGGATTGTGCCTGGTGATCGCGTCTGCGGTTTTATGCCCAACATGCCCGAGACAGTCGTCGCCATGTTGGCAAGTGCAGCGATAGGTGCGGTTTGGTCCTCTTGTTCCCCGGACTTTGGTGTGCAGGGAGTGCTCGATCGTTTTGGCCAGATATCTCCCAGAGTACTCTTCAGCGCCGACGGATACTGGTACAACGGCAAAACCCACGATTCGCTGGAAAAACTCCGCGAAATTGAAAAAGGCTTGCCTTCATTGGAGCGTACAGTAGTCGTGCCTTTAGTCTCGAGTGATCCGGATTTATCGGGTAATCCCGGTGCCGCGCGGATCACCGATTTCATGACTGATGCGACCCAGATTGATTTTGTTGATCTACCCTTTGATCACCCGCTCTACGTTATGTATTCCTCGGGGACTACCGGCGTGCCCAAGTGTATTGTGCACGGGGCGGGTGGTTCGTTGCTCAAGCATCTCAAGGAACAGCAGTTGCATGTCGATTTACATCCGGACGATCGACTGTTCTATTTCACCACGTGTGGCTGGATGATGTGGAATTGGCTGGTCTCGGGACTCGCTAGTGGTGCAACTGTCGTTTTATATGATGGTTCGCCATTTTTCCCTGACGGGAATGTTGTCTTCGATCTTGTCGCCCGCGAGCGCATTGATGTATTTGGCACCTCTGCAAAATACATCGACGCGATTGCCAAGGCTGGGCTGCGGCCCGGTGACACCCATGATCTTTCCCGCGTTAGAACGATTCTGTCGACCGGCTCTCCCCTGATCGCAGAGAGTTTTGACTACATCTATGATTCGGTGAGCAAGACCGCCTGCCTGTCGTCTATTTCCGGAGGTACGGACATTATGGGTTGCTTCATCGGCGGCAATCCAAACCTGCCTGTCTGGCGCGGTGAAATTCAAGGTCCGATTCTTGGTATGCAGATCGAAGTCCGGGATGACGACGGATCCGTACTTCCTGATGAAGAAAAAGGAGAGCTGGTCTGTGCCAACGCCTTTCCCTCAATGCCGATTGGGTTCTGG
>JBMUHF010000199.1:0-2318 GCA_050302555.1 Arenicellales bacterium
TGACGTTGTAGGTATCGGGATCAAATCTGGTGACATCAAGGCCTTTCTTCTGGAACTGTCTGCGGGCCTCAAGAATCTTTGACTCAGTCTGCGCATCGAGTTCCGCATCAGCAATTCGCGTCCCAAGACCCATCTGGTACACATCTTCTCCAAGACCTGCCACCTCAAGGACCTGCCTCGCCCACTCCTGCAGTGCCCCAATGTCCTGGATGCCTACCGCGGCCAGATCCCGCCAGTCCGTGCCTGCATCATCATCACTGTTTCCCGAGGCTACCGCCTCCTGTATCCAGTGTTTCCCGTCAGGATTATCATTGTCTGCCGGGGCTACGGGCCTGTTGAATAGTCCGTAGTACAGGTTGTGACCAAGGGTTCCGCTGAAAATATGCGACGTTGATCCAACCCATCCTACTCGTCTTCCCGTAACCGCCTCGGGCGCAGCCGACCAATCGACATTGCCAACCTCAATCTTGCCGGAGGTCGGCCAAATCAACCTTGCCACCAACGCCAACATATCGCTCTTGCCGGAACCTGCCGCGCCCACGATCGCGACATGGGTATCCAAGGGTACCGAGAAGGTCACGTTGTTGACGGTCGTTACGCCCCCCTCCGCGTAGCTGATGCCTTGCGCCTTTAATTCACCCGACAGCGATTCGACATCATCGGGCGCCTCGAGCAGAGACTTGCGCATCATCTTTTCGGGGTCAAACTGCTCCACGAACTGCAGGTACTTGACACGCGTATCTTCAAAAACCTGATAAAACTCGAGCAACTTTTCCCACGGCGGGGCCAGATTCTTGTAAGCGGCTAGGACGGCCACTAGGGCCCCCAGGGACACTTCTCCACTAATGACCAGGTAACCGCCAATAGAAAAAATGAAAAATGGCGTCAACCGAGCCAGGAAATGACTGAGGAACTCGATAACATACTTCCTGCGATAGATCTCCTCCTGAATGTCAAAAAGCCGCCCCAGGTGACCTGACGTCCTTGCCTTCTCGAAACGTCCGCTGTCGTTGGCGTGAATATCGGAAGCACCCTGGACGGTTTCCCCAATATGGGTCGCAAATACCTTCACTGTCTTGACGCGCTGCCTGGAGAGGGCATTCACCTTCGCCTGCAGTTTTGGGATGAGGTAGACCTGGGGTGGATAGAACGCAACGGTAGCCAAGCCGAGCCAGATGTCCTGCTGAAAAATGAATGCGAAGTAAGTCAGGAGCAGAGCTCCCTGAAAGACCGGAGTAGCAATCGCGTCTCCCATCAGATCACCGACCGGCTCGGTCTCTGCGGTGATTATTGGAATAATCTCAGCCGGCGGAGTCCGGCGAATCTTGGCCGACGGAAAACGCAGGATCCGCGCATAGAGGTCGAACCGAAAGCGGCGGAGCATGCGCATGCCCAGCACGCTCTTATACACGTTCAGGTAGTACTTGAGACCCCCAGAGGCCACCACAGCCATAAGGAATGTGACCGAAAGCAGCATCAGAAAACTAACCTGCGTAACCTCGAAACCGAGAATCGCCTCAGGCAAATTCTTGCCATCTATTGCCTGATTGATGATTCTCTTAGGGATCTCCAGCGAGATGTAGACGAGCGGCATCGTCAAGGCGGTCAATACCAGCAGAAACAGTTGACCGCGGAAGGTGTGCCGCAGGACATAGCGATAGATTGACTTGTCTATCCGGGGATAATCTGGGTTATCCCCCTCAACCGAAGCCGATGACTGATTTTTTGTGGGGTCGGTCATTGTTGTGGTTTGCGCTCCAAATCATCCTCTTATAGCATACCCCTCTCCCATATCGAGCCTGCCTGAGAGTTCGATGCGACTTGGACTGCAACCTATATCTGTTGTACTCGCGCTCAAAGGGTATCCGCCGTAATGAAGACCGCGGTCCCGATTTTCGCTCTCCCAACGGAGAAAGTCCGCGCGACGTCAAAGTACGGCTAGCACGGTGGGTTGTCTCTGTTGCTGAGGAACCTCCGCCGGCCGTTGTCGTCCGCCATAGAGTCGCGCTGCACTCAGTCTCGCTACCGGCTGGGACATGTTGATGATTCACCCGATAAACTCTGCGAACCGTACGCACATCGCACCGCAATCAAAAATGACCCCCTCTGCCAAACAAGTCAATATTTCTCTTAAAGCGACTAAGATCTACCAATGACAACAAAGCGTGCGCGTGAACTGGGTTTGGACCTTCCTGGCATGCCCGGACAGCATAATGCGATTACCGACGTTTCCGGACTGATGGTAGGCTATACGACGCTGATTTCAGGCGAGGGGCCACTAATGACCGGACGCGGGCCCGTCCGAACCGGGGTCACAG
>JBMUHF010000200.1:0-7706 GCA_050302555.1 Arenicellales bacterium
CAATACGACATCATCGCCGGTTGAATTCAGAGGTAAAACTATAACCTTTGTCCGGTTTGAGGAAGCGCCAGCAGCGGATAAACTCCATCCATTACCCATTCCGTCCGGAGAGATCCTTTGACCACAACCTCCCGGAGAGCCACTCTTGAACGCACCACTTTTTGGGTTTGATAACTCCTACGCAAGGCTGCCGGAGCATTTCTTCGCCCGCCTGTCGCCGACCCCGGTGTCCAAACCCGAACTGATCCAAGTCAACGATGACCTTGCCCTGCAGTTGGGGCTGGACCCGACGCTATTGCGATCGCCCGAAGGGATCGAAATTCTTTCAGGTAACGGGCTTCCGGCGGATGCTGAGCCGCTGGCCATGGCCTACGCAGGTTTTCAATTCGGCGGCTGGACGCCGCAACTGGGTGACGGACGCGCGATCCTGCTCGGGGAAATTGCTGATCAGGAAGGATGCCGCCGGGATATCCAGCTGAAGGGCAGCGGACGTACACCGTTCTCAAGAAATGGAGATGGCCGTGCGGTCCTCGGCCCGGTCCTACGCGAGTATCTGGTCAGCGAAGCCATGCATGCCCTCGGGGTACCGACCACGAGAGCGTTGGCGGCGGTCACTACAGGTGAAGAGGTGCTCCGTGAGCGCGCGTTACCCGGCGCGGTACTGACTCGGGTGGCCAGCAGCCATATCCGGGTGGGGACTTTCCAGTTTTTTGCCGCCCGACAGGATATCGACGCGTTGCGCCAACTGGCTGATCATGTGATCGATCGTCATTACCCGGATGCGCGGGAGAATGAGCGGCCCTACCTTGCTCTGCTTGAGGCCGTCATCGATGCCCAGGCGTCACTGGTGGCCGCGTGGAAACTTATCGGATTTATCCACGGGGTGATGAATACCGACAATTCGTCGATAAGTGGGGAGACCATTGACTATGGTCCCTGTGCCTTTATGGATACCTATCATCCGAGCACAGTGTTCAGTTCGATCGATCAGCAGGGTCGCTATGCATACGCTAACCAGGCACCGATTGCTCACTGGAATCTCGCTGGACTGGCTCAGACCCTGATTCCCATTATTGATGTCGATAACAAAAAGTCACTGGAGCTTGCGCAGCAAACGATTGACACCTTTCCGTCGAAATTCGAACGTGCCTACAACGAGGGCGCGAGCAAAAAGCTCGGGCTGGAAACGTCTGAAACGGATGACGTTACGCTCATGACGGATTTGCTGGATATCATGGCCGATCAGCACGCGGATTTTACCTTGGTGTTTCGACGTCTCTCGAACCTTGATGTCGAGCCCGGCCCTGAAGACGACACTGTTCGTGAACTCTTTGATGACTCCGCTGCGCTTGATTCGTGGGTCAGCCGCTGGCGGGTCCGGTTGAAGCAACAGGGGAGTGATTCCGCTCTTCGCTGCGCGCGTATGGCGTCGGTGAACCCGGCGTACATTCCGCGCAATCACCGGGTTGAGGAGGTGATTCGTGCGGCGGAAGATCATGGTGATCTTGACCCTTTTCACCGACTGCACGAGGTGCTGCACCATCCCTACGATGATCAGCCCGAACACACCGAATTCCAGAAACCGCCCCGACCGGAAGAGGTCGTGCGCGCAACCTTCTGCGGTACTTGAGGTCGATCGAGTCTATGTTCAAAGAGAATCTCGAAGCACGGTATTACACGGAATCCGCCATATACCGCCAGGAACAGGCCGGCATCTTCAACACCAGTTGGCAGCTGATCGCGCCGCGCAGTCATTTTGTCGAAAAGGGCGATTATGTCGCTACTGAGATCGCGGGGACTAAAGTGTTCGTTGTTCTGGATGAGGACGGCAAGTTGCGTGGTTTTCGAAACCTCTGCCGTCATCGCGGGGCAATGCTGCTTGAATCAGGGCAGGGCCGTTGCCGGTCGATTCGCTGTCCCTACCATAACTGGGTTTACCGACTCGATGGCTCATTGGAAAGAGCGCCCTGGTTTACCGAAGACGAACCCCTGTCGCTCGAAGACTGGCCGCTACATTCTATTTCGGTAACGCTCTGGCGCGGACTGGTCTTTGCCTGTTTGGAGAGCGGTGTGGCGCTGACTCACCAACTGGATGGGCTCTTGAGTGAGATCGAGAAAGATCCAATCGAGGAGTACCACTGGGCAGAGCGAAGAACCTTGGTATTTGATGCCAATTGGAAAATCTATACCGATAACTTTGTCGAGGGCTACCACATCCCGGGAATCCATCCTGAATTTTTCAAGGCTATCGACTTTGAACAGTTTGAGACCACAGCAGGGGATAATCTCGTGCGCATGACGGCGCCCACTAAAGGTAGTCTTTTCTACCGAGGACGTTGGCTCTGGATGTGGCCCAACTGGACCCTTTCTTTTTTTAATGGCGGAATGAACACGTCCCGAATCAATCCTCTGGGTGTTGATCGAACCGAACTGATTTACGATTTTTATTTTGCTGATGTCTCAGATGCCGCGAGCGATTCCCGACAGGAAACGATTCAACGAAACATTGCAGTTATCGAGCAGGATTTCGACATCTGCATCCATACCCATCAGAACTACCTTTCTGGGGGATATCAACCCGGGCCGCTCAGCCCAAGGCATGAAAAGGGCGTGCACCTTTTTCAGGACCTAGTCAAACAACATATAGGTAAAGCCTGCGAAGCGTTGGCCGACTGAGAGCGAACAAGCATGTGATCTACCGGAGCAGGGGGTCATCCATCACCTCTCCCAGATTGCAGTCAAATGCTGCAGCAGCACCGCTAAAGCCGGCGTTGCAGTTAGTTTTTCTGGTCAGCAGGGGAATGTAGAAGTTAATACAACTTCCTAAGCCCCAATGCCCTTTGTTTGTCCCCGTTATCTATCTTCCCATTACCGGAAGACCTCAGTGATCTTGCGAGGGAACGAGATGGTAGACCGTGCGCCTCTGCTTGGAACCAGATACCAGATACGGCATTACTTTTGAGCCGAAGTCAGAAAACGTGGGCGAATATTCTGCTTTCCAACTAGTCTCATTGTAGATCTTCTGGTGATTCATCAGACCCTCGGGAGTAGGGTAGATTTCCACGATAACGTAATAAACATAACCTGCCTGGGGAAGGCTTCTAGTAATCGAAAGACTAACGAGGTTGTTCTCATCATCCGGCCCGAGTGGATGGGTTTCTTTAATCCAGTTAGCCCATTTTTCTGTCGCTCGATCCACTTCGTCTATTTTTTCGACCGGTACCTTAAAAACGCCGCCCCAATTTGTCCGGGGAAGATTATCGCCAGCGTGTACTTGTGCGAATGCAGAAAAAACGAGGCACCAAATTGATACAAGAAATGTTCTCATGTTTTAGCTCCATATCTAGCCATCGAAACGGAGGCGCACGGGGGGGGTAAACAACCGTCACGGAATCTCCTTTGTTAGAGCATGGTTATAACATGTCAGCCTTCCAAAAATAATATCGGCGTTGAAGCTAACTATGAAACACCTGTTCCACCATCGATTCACCAAAATTGACAGAAATCGCTACCGATAGGGTGACAAAAAAAGCACCTCGCGAGGATAAGGATTCCGCTATATACCGCGAGAAGCCGCCTGGAATCTTTGATCACCCTTAAGGTCAGTTCTGAAATTCTGACTCTTTGGCTTTAATGAGGGCTGTGATCACTTCGTTGTAGGGCGTAGTGAGTCCATGCGCTTTGGCAACCTGCGGCACCATGCCATTAATGGCGTCGACTTCGGTGAGCCGTTGTGCCTTCAGGTCCAAAAGCATGGAGGGTCTTGCCCCCGGCATCTTGCTGCCGAAGTCCTTGAGATATTGCACTGGATCACTGAACGAAAAGTGTACGCCTTCGGCCTTGCCCGTCTCAAAGGCCTCAATAGCGAGTTTGCTTGCGATCTGCCAGAGCAGCGGATCGTCCATCACTTCACCGAGGGTGCGATCAAACGCGGCGGCAGCTCCGCTCAAGCCCACATTGCAGATAAATTTTTCCCAGATCAACTGGTTGATGTCTTCGTAGGTTTGGACGTTGAACCCGGCGGTTTGCCATATTGAGGCGACCCGCTCGAGTCGTTCAGTGACGCCACCGTCCATTTCTCCCAGACGAATAAGTTCCATACCGTTGTGGTGAACGTGTCCCGCCTGCGGTATCGATGCGCCAAAGCCGCCAGCCACCCCAAGCAGAATGTTGGCGCTGTCGAGACTGCTTCTGATGCGTTCTCCTGCACCAAGGCCGTTTTGTATGGTCAGGATCAGGGCGTCGTCCCGGAGTTGCCCCTGCAGGCTTTTTGCGACTGAAGCGACACCGGATGCCTTGGTGGCGATTACGACAAGTTCGCATGCATGGGCATCGGCGATATCCGTGGAGGCATTTATCCCGGTGACCGTCCGTTCTCCACTGAATCCCGAGACCTTAAGGCCTTGCTGCAGAATGACATCAACGTGTTCTTGCCAAAGATCAATCGCCCACACGTCGTTTCCCGCCTCGGCAAGAAACGCGGTGTAAACGGATCCCATGGCGCCTGCGCCGATAATCGCAATTTTCATATTGTCTACTGCAGCGGTGCGCCGCCCTCCGCCTCCTGCTTGGCGATAAATTCATCCAGCACCAGTACTAACTCTTCTCGACAAGGTCGTGCTCGCTCAACACTACCCCATCGGCATCCGCATACAGAAAATGCCCGGGGTGGAAAGTAACACCGGCAAATCGTACGGGAACGTCGAGCTGACCTTCACCCTCCGGGGAGGGACGGGTCGGGTTCGTGGCAAGCGCTTTGACTCCGATCGACAGTTTCGAAATCGCGGCGCTATCCCGCACGCAGCCGTTGATGAGTATCCCTTTCCAGTTATGGTCGATCGCAAGTTGTGCGAGTTTGTCACCCAGCATGGCGCATCGTAATGAGCCTCCGCCATCAATCACCAGGACATGACCCTTTCCATCGGTCGCCAGAGTAGATTTCGTTATCCCAAAACTCTCAAAAACCTTCAGCGTTCGGATTGGACCACAGAAGTCAGTGTGGCCGCCAAAATCCAGGAAGATGGGCGCGCAGACTTCAAGTTCATCTGCGTGATTATCAAAAAGATCTGCTGTTGCGAATGTCATAGCTGTCTTCTCTGTCTTCAGGGGCACCAGCTAGGTGTTTGCCCGGACTCTATCGCAAGATACTTATAGAGCAATTCCTGACCGAGACTTATATTGTCAATGTAGACCGCTGCTGAGAGATTTCCTGAGGCAAGGCGCTCTTGCTCGTCGATTGAAATTTCTGACGCCTTTAATAAAAGTTTTGTGGCGTAATCTCGTGCCTGGATCGCTTTTTCTCCTTCGCTCTTACACCAGGCCTCATCTGACTCGGACTGGGGCTCAAGCCGGGGTGTCTGGATACCAGCGATCTGAACGGTCTCTTCAACATGGGCGACCTTGAGCAAAAGGGTATCTGCACCGATGACTTGAATCAGTGTCGCGGGAGTGTAATTGCAAGGGCAGCCAGCGGTGAGTGGTTGACTGGCCAGAATCAACATAATACCGATCAATCCCTTCGAAAAACTCGCTCGCCAAACCGATTTTTTATCATCGATACTCATCGGTGTAGTCTACGCAAACATTACTTCCCCGCGCAGGGTGCGCTCTGGAATTGAGCCGATTTTCGCGCAATACCAATATGAATCCGTTAGGAAATAGGTATCGGAGCCCAATTTGCGACACTTTTCGGTCAATTTTCTGGGATTGCCTAAAACCGGCGTATCTCCTCGAGAATCTTGCACACTGCAGACGAATAGACCTTCTTAGTCAGATACGACAACGGCTGTTGACGGAGCAGTACGCATATGTTTCACTGATCGGGACGTTTTCTGAGCAACACCGCTCCGAAACGCGGTTTTGCATGGACAGTCGACAACAAACAAATAGTAGTCGGCAAAATTTGCAGTAAGTTTTTTTCACCGGAGGACCAAAGGTAATGAAAGAAGTCAAAACTTTTCAACAGATGTATCGTGACGGCCACGTTAACCGCCGTGAATTCCTGGCGGCTATGGGTGCCTTGGGCATCACGGCAACGACGGCAGGGAGTCTTTTAGGCTCGGCCAGTGCGCTAGCCTCAAGCCCGACCCGTGGCGGCTCAGTGATCTTTGCATCGAACCTGCACGGACCTGACGACACGCTGGATCCGATTCTCGGGACGTCGACCATCGACTACACCCGCGCGAACACCATGTACAACGGGCTGATCCAGGTCTGGACGGACATGAGCCTGCACGGAGAGCTTGCCGAAGAGTGGAGTGTTAACGACGACGCTACTCAGTACACCTTCAAGATCCGTAAGGGTGTTTCATTTCATAACGGCGGTGAATTGACGGCGGCTGACGTGGTCTACAGTATGAACCGTCATATTGCTCCGGGCTCACCTTCTTCGATCAAGTCCTTCTTCTCGAATGTCATCGAATGGAAGGCGGTTGATAAGCACACGGTGAAGCTCAGTCTGTCGTCGCCTGATTCTGATATGCCGTATAAGCTGACGCAGCCCCAGGCTAAGATTGTCAAGAAGAATTCAATGGATAAGTGGGGAGCAGGCACCGGTCCTTACACTCTCGATTCTTTCCAAGCTGGTGTGAAGTCCGTTCACTCCCGCAATAACAACTACTGGCGCGATACCGGCCAGTGGCTGGACGGCATTGAGATCACGGCCATCACCGACCCAGATGCGCGTTTGAACGCGTTGCTGGCGGGCAGTGTCGACATGATTACGCAGATTAACGCGAAAGCTATCAAAAAGATTGAACAGTCAGGCAACACCGTGCTTTCTGTGCCTGCAGGTCTTTATGGCGGTATCTGCTGCTTGAAGAATACGGCACCCGGTGACAACGACGATCTTGTTGAGGGTCTTCGTTATATTCAGGATCGAGAACGAATCGTCCGTAAGTTCCTGAAAGGTCATGGCACGGTCGGTAATGATCACCCGATCAACGTCGCTTATGGTGCAGATCATTGTAGCGAGTTGCCGCAGAAAGCCTATGATCCCGACAAGGCTAAGTACCACCTTAATAAGTCCGGCTATTCAGAGGCTGAGCTTTATGTGGCGCCGGTTGTTGGGTTCATTGAAGATGCATGTCTTCTCATGCAGGCTAACCTCAAGAAGATCGGCTTTAACCTGAAACTGAAGAGGGTCCCAACTGACGGTTACTGGGGTGCAGTGTGGATGAAGGAGCCGCTCAATGTGGTGGCCTGGAACATGCGTCCGACGGCTAACTCCATGATGTCAATTCAGTTTGGCCCGAATGGCAACTGGAACGACACCTACTGGAACAGCGATCGTATGGGCGTACTGCTGAAGGATTCTCTGGCAGAGACCGATGCAGGCAAACGACACGAGATGCATTGCGAGATGCAGAAACTAGTGTCGGCGGAAAGTGGAATCATCATTCCTGCGCATACCAACGTACTGGATGCTCATAGCCCGAAGGTACATGGCTTCTCTAATGTGCCGTTGGGTCAGTTCGGTGGCAACGGCTGGGCCGAGCATATCTGGAAAACGAGCTAAACGCTCTTCATTAGTAGTCTTCGGAGGGGTTCGTACGGCAACGTGCGAACCCCTTTCTTTAGATACTTTTAACTAGTTCCAATAATTACTGAGAATGCTCTGGCGCGCCATCCTATGCATTTCCTATCAATTCAAAAGAAACATTACTCAATGAATCTCAGTGAAGTGTGAGAAAAGTTAGCAAATTTTC
>JBMUHF010000201.1:0-27801 GCA_050302555.1 Arenicellales bacterium
CCCCGTTGTAGTACGCCTTAATGCCACTCACGAGGTTTAAGGAAGCCTGCTCATCTGCGATTGCCTGTGCCCTGGATATCCGGTCGTCAGCCTCCCTCTGAAGACGTTGCTGTTCCGTCTCGAGATACTGCCGCCGCTGTAGCTGAGTGCTCAGGATAACCACATTTGGATTTGTCGGATCGACAGCTGCCGCCGCTTCAAGCTCCCGGGTGGCGAGCCCAAGCTCGTTTCGCGCCAAGGCATCGCGCGCGTCACCAAGATAAACCTGTGTGATGCGTTTGATCCCATTGCGGGCCCTGGCATTTTCTGGATCCTGCGCGAGGACAGTGCGATAAAGTGTCAGAGCGTTGTCTCCTGGTGGCGTACGGAGATGGTCGGCGTCAAAAGCAGCGGACGCCTCAGCCAAGAGATTTTCGATCTTCTGTTTTTGCTCACGCGCCCGCTGCACTTTGTTCGCCTCGAGTTTTGCTGCCACTTCCTCCTGTTTCCAGGAGTTCTCGAACTTTTTGATCCTGGAACGAGTGGCTATCAGGTCGGTCTGTTCGCCGATGGTCCTGATGGCGTCATCAAGGAGTCCCCGGGCACCGGAAAAATCGTTGCGTTGAGTAAGTTGGTCAATCTTGGCAATAATTCCATCGTTTACCCGCACAAGACCCTGTTGGGCTGCGGTGCTGTCCGGATCCATCTTGAGAGCCGTCCGAAACTCGCTGTAGGCGTTCGCATCAGGCGGGCTGATCAAACGCCCTTCCTCAAGATAGGTTTGCGCCCGGGCGAGATGGGGCCTACTCAATTGCGTCACTTTTTCTGCATCGCGATAGGCATTGGCGCGAGCAAGATCATCCTCGCGGGAAAAGTCAGTAACGTTCGAGCTCCCGGCAACGTCAGTAAGCGGGGTCTGCGCAATCTCAATGTTTGAGAGACTCGAAGGCGTAAGGTCGGTTGCGCCAATAATTTCAATCGTTGTTTTTGAAGGGCCGTTCACATGTGCCCCCGGGGGCGTGACGAGGAGGTAAAGCAAGTAGACCGTAATCAGAATAAGAAAAACACCGACACCGAATCGGACTGAATAAGCGCGCAGTGGGGCGGGAATTTTCTGAAGTAGTTTTTTCCCGTCAAAGCCCGCCACTCTCTTGGCAAGTATTTTTGCCGACCTACGGTGCTGGGCTGGCAGCGAAAAATCGCCGAATTCAGGATCGACCAATGCTTCGCCCGCATCTTCCAGATCATCCGATATTCTTAATGGAGTTCGGTCATCCGAGATCTGATCGGGACTCGCACTGTGTTTCTCGGAATCGTGCAGTCCGCCGGAAAATAGGGGTTCCCGCCGATTATGCTGCGTATTGGCCGTGTTAATTCCGTGACTGGCTAGCCTAGAGTTCTTTAGATTGGGTGCTACGGGTTTTGGCGTTTTGATTGCGTTTGTTGTTTTATCGAGTGCACTCAGCACGATAGTAGATGCACCTCGTATCCGGTTCACCATTGAGTTCCGGAGATTGTCGCCGGATACATCTTTCGCGTTGCTGGTTTTGCCGCGTGCCCGGGAACCGGTCTGCTCTATCTCAACGCTTAATTTTGGGGGCTCGCTCTCGTCTGAGTCAGGGCGCGTCCCAGGATCAAGGGCGGCAATCAGCTCCGCCGCATTTTGGGGCCTTAAAGTTGGATCGAGCCGCAACAGTTGGTCGATTAGCGACAGAATCGAATGAGAAAAAAATCCCTGGCCCATATCCACAGCTGTGGGGAGGGGATCTCTCAGACCCTTGTCGATAGCCTCAAGCCGCGCAAGCGCATTCATGGGCGCGACGCGACAGACGCCCTGATAGAGGATTGCACCCAGCGCATAGTAGTCTGTCCACCGACCCAATTGACCGCGGAAGCTTGCAAGTTCCGGCGCGCGAAAGTCGTGCACGGATTGTGGATCCGGTGGCGGGTAGTGAGACTTATCCGTACTGAACCCACAAATCACTGATTGATCTTCATCGGCAAGCAGAATGCGTGCTGGCGTCAGTTCCAGATGCAAGCCGTCAGTATCATGTGCAGCATCGAGATAAGTGATCGCAGAATACAGGATGGTCTTAAGGGTTTCCTCCGGAAGGCGCTGTCCCATATCCAGCAGGTCAGCCAACGAAGCCCGGACTGGAAGATCGATGGAATACCAAGCAGCCCCGTCGTTTTCCTCGTAGTGAGCAATCCGCCCCGGGTGGTCGAGTTGGCTGAGTACTCGCGCCAAGAGCAGAAATTCCGTCAGCCCCTGCTCAAAGTCCGAGTTGAACTGTGCATCACAAAGCAGCAGGGAGACGCCATCGGTATCCCGGACGGCAAACTGAATCGGGAAGTACTCCTGAACAACGGTAGCCCCGTCGTTGGCAAGGTAGGTGTATCCACTGTCCGATGTCCCCAGCAGTTTTGAAATGATATTTGGGCCGAGGGTAGACCCCGGCACCAATGGACCGGCTCGAAGCGTATCGTGTTCGGGAGTTTCTACTGGGGCGGTATTTTCGCCGGGTTGGGGATTTTGCGTATCTGTTGTCATCGTGATACGGGAAGTCCTTTTTGTCAGCACGAACCTTACAGACGGTGATCCCGGTGCCGGGAATCATGGTCGGGCAGATCGCGTTAGCGGTGTCCGCGCGTACACAGGATCGGAATTGGACTCAGCCGGCGAGGTCATATAATACCGCTTATAGAAGAGATCGAATAGGGATGATGTGATTTTTTCGGGTTGGAAAGTGAAATATCTAAGATCCTAGCCCGGCTCCGTTCGCGGAGAGCATGGAGAGATTAGCGAGTTCAAAAGCCCCCTTTTTTCAGTAGGAACAAGATGATTTCACCAAGTCGACGGATGGCATCCGTTCAGCAGCCGATCATTCCGGTAATCGGAGACCTCATTCTGGCAAACCCGGGGACCATCTCCCTTGGGCAGGGAATTGTTCATTATCCCCCGCCAGCCGATATCGAGGGCGGTATACGCATGTTTTGGGATGACCCAACGGGGCACCAGTATGGTCCGGTGGAGGGGCTGGAGCCGCTGCGGTCTGCGCTCTCGGAGAAACTCGTTTCGGAGAACAGGATCTCGCTTGAGGGTAGGGAGGTCGTTGTGACTGCTGGAAGCAATATGGGGTTTTTGAACCTGTTGCTGGCGATCACGGATCCCGGCGACGAGGTGATTCTACCCAAACCGTTTTACTTCAATCAGGAAATGGCGGTTCGAATTGCGGATTGCGTCCCGGTGACGGTGCCAACGGATGCCAATGGGCATCTGCAGATAGAAGCGATCGAAACCGCAATCTCTAAAAAAACTCGGGCCGTAGTTACGGTATCACCCAACAATCCTACCGGGATCGTGTATCCGGAAGCCGCACTGAGGGCCGTGAACACTCTGTGCCGGGATCATGGGGTCTATCATATTAGTGACGAAGCCTACGAGTATTTCCTTTACGACAGCGCCGAGCATTTTTCTCCCGGTGCGATTGAAGGTAGCGAGTCGTACACCATCTGTTTGTACTCGTTAAGCAAGGCGTATGGCTTCGCCAGTTGGCGCATTGGATATGCGGCGATTCCCCAAAAACTGTTTGGAGCGTTGAGAAAGGTCCAGGATACGAATGTGATCTGCGCCACGGCGATTTCTCAGTACGCCGCATTGGGCGCCCTTAAGGCCGGCGCGGATTACTGTCGGCCATATCTTGCTGATATGGCAGTTGTCCGCCGTCAGGGTATTGAGGCATTGAACGCATTGGGCGACAAGGCAAGCCTGTTGCCGAACTCGGGGGCTTTTTATCTTTTTGTAGAGGTGCCTGGTTACGATGGTGACGGCCTCGACCTTGCTCGGGTTTTGATTGAGCGTTTCGGGGTTGCAGTTATCCCGGGAAGTGCCTTTGGCATAACCGACCGATGCGCGTTTAGAGCTTCTTTTGGCGCCCTTCAGAGCGACAGCGCGATCGCCGGACTCGACCGCCTGGTTACCGGACTGAAAGCCCTGATCTAACCCAAGCCGGTTTGCGTTGGGGGCGCATCTTAGATACCCTTTAGCGCCTCTGCGGAGAGGTGGCCGAGTGGCTGAAGGCGCACGCCTGGAAAGTGTGTATACGTTAATAGCGTATCGAGGGTTCGAATCCCTCTCTCTCCGCCAGTTCCAGTTCCACTATTTTCGGGCAGGTTCCCTGCTTTCTCTGCAAGGCTGTTGCGGTCGAGCAACACTATCACTTGCCGTTGAAGTTCACGCCCCGGGGTTTTTCACTTCACCGCGGCGGGGCAGAGGGGACAAGGAAATCGACATCGCCCAATGTTCCCGATGAGCACAAATAAGACTGCTTGCTCTTGCCAATCTATTGCTTCCATCGGATAGCATCACAAGAGCGGTCAAATTCCTCCAGGTAGGCTGTCTTTCGATCGCTGGGTAGCCATGCAGAGATGAACCCATTACGTATAAACTTCGCCATGGTTTTCCACGACAAGTCCGCTGTACGCTGCGCTTCGATTAGCGTCTGCGTAAGCCAACCCGAGCCGAACTGCGCCGGATCATCGCTGTTGAGTGAAATCACAACGCCCCGTTCCAGCAGGCCGGTCATCATTGCCAGATCATCAGGCGAGGTCTGTGACTGGAATGCGTAACGTGTAGGGCAGCCAGTCAGCGCGATGTTCTTGTCGACCAGTTGCTGGACTACGCTGTCGTCCTCAATAGCGTTCAGTCCATGGTCTATGCGCTCCACGCCTAGGGTCTCGATGCAGCCGCGAATGTGCTCGATGGAATTAGGGATATGCACGTCACAGTGCGACGTAAGTTTATAGCCTTCTTTTTTTGCGACAGCAAAGACCGGGGCAAAGGCGTTCGGGAAGTCGGGAAGCTCCGGATTATCGAGACCAATTCCAGCAATTTGGTTCTTATAGGGCTTGATCGCATCAAGAATGTTCAGAGCCTCTTCAACGGGCCTGTCACGCTGAAAGTTCATAATCCACTGCACCTCGACACCAAAGTCTCGAGCGCCCGCGAGGCTTCCTGATTGCAGGGCCTCAAGCTGGGTTTCGAGGTCAACGCCCTGCCGTAGGCCTTGCTGCGGGTCAAACATCACCTCAGCGTAGACGATCTTTTCAATTTGACAGCGCTTCAGATATTCATAGGTGATGTCCTCGTAATCCCTCCCGCGACGAAGCACGCTTCGGCAAATATCCAAAGCTTCGATAAAACTATCGAGGTTTTGTTTCGGATCCGACTTACCTTTATCCTGTCCCGCGAGGATGTCAGCCGTAGACTTATAGGGCAGCGCTATCCCATTACGGTCGGCAATGGTGAGCAGTAGGTCAGCTGCAATGGTGCCCTCTATATGGACATGCAATTCCGCCTTGGGGATCTCGCTGATGAGTTGTGTCATGTCACTCATGTTTAATTTTCCAAGGCCCGATGATGCCGATAGCCTCAGGCACCGCGGTAGTGGTAGTTCTTATCGAAACGTTCCATCAGGTATTCCCCGTAATGCACCTGCAACACTTCCCGACTGGGCGGGTCCACTGGGAGCATCGGGTATATGGCCGCGTCGAAATTCGGATCGAAGAAAAAAGCCACAGAGTATCGCTCCCTTTCGTTGAGTACGACCCGGTGCGGTGTTGAGGGCCAGCGCCCTCCAGAAACGACCGAGAGCATATCGGCGACATTGAGGACAAACGCATTGTCAAGCGGAGGTACGGAAATCCAGCGCCCCTCGGAAGTCTGCACCTCGAGACCCTCATTCGCATCTTGTGCCACTAGCGTAAGAAAGCCGTGATCGGTGTGCGGTGCGGAGCCGAACTGATCCCGATGGTCAGAGGCGCTGAGGGCGGGATAACGGAGCAGGCGAAGAAAGAGAGTCGGTTCGGTAAACCACTTAGTGAAAGCGTCAGGACCGAGTCCCAACGCCACCCCTAGTCGCTGCGTCAGTCCATACGCAAGCGCTTGCATGGCGTTGAGGTAGTCAAGGCAGGTCATACGGAACTCCGGGATCAGGGCATCAGGCCACTGGTTAGGTCCGAAGATCGCGCTCCCGTAGCGTGGGTGGTCTGGGCAAACCGGCTGCATCACCATAAAAGACTCAGACTGGTTGGGTTGAGTGGCTGGCGTCACCGACGAAGTGACGGTTTGGCTTTCGTTTTTTCCAATATAGCCGCGATGGAAGCGATTGACGGCAAGCTCCAGTTTGTTCTCTTTGGGCAATGCGTGAAAGACGTGGTTGAACTCAAGGATGCTACCGACCCGGCCGGCGTCAACGTCATGGCCCCGGATATAGCAAAAGCCATGGGTGGTTAGGGCCTGGTCTAGGGCGTCCGCGATATCGGGATCTGAAACTGAAGATGTCCCCGATCGAATGTCGACGCACGGAATTTCGGAGATCATCCCTGGGCCTGAATTGAACTGAGGCGGGCAGGATAGCATGCGCCTCCTGGAGGTGGCCATCGCGTGCTAGGGATCGCAAAGATCTGAAGAACAAAGGCCTTGAGGCTGATCCGGCATAGGTTAAACTCCGCGGCCATTGTATTTACCCATGATTGACCACTTGAGAGAGACTATGACACTGACTCAGGCAGACACTTCCGGTCCGGACAGAAGCGGGCCGTCTACTACCCGATACCGGACTCTGATTCTGGGTGCTTCATACGGCTCGCTGCTGTCGACCAAGCTGATGCTCGCAGGCCACGACGCAACCCTCGTTTGTCGCGAGGCTACAGCGGCCATTTTCAATGCAGAAGGTTCAGTAGTCAGGATTCCGGTCAGAGGGCGTGACGGGCTGATCGAAGTGGATTCCGGCAGTCTTTCAGGTTCACTTCAAGCTGTTGCTCCTGAGAAGGTTGATCCCGCAGAGTTCGATCTCGTCGTGCTTGCGATGCAAGAGCCCCAGTACAGCGCGCCGGGCGTGCGTGAACTCATCGGTCGAGTCGCGGCTTCGGGTGTTCCCACAATGGCCATCACCAACATGCCGTTGTTGCCTTATCTCGCACGGATTCCGGGCCTTGAGACAGGGGCTCTCCGGTCCTGTTTTCTGGAGCCTGAGCTTTGGGATCCTTTTGATCCTGACCTGATGACGTTGTGCAGTCCTGATCCACAGGCGTTTCGCCCACCCGAGGAGAAACCCAATGTGCTGCAGGTTCGGTTGCCGACTAATTTCAAAGCGGCAGCGTTTGCCGATGGAACCCACACCACAATGCTGCGGGACCTCGATACCGGCATTGAGGCCGCACGTTTTCAAAGCCCGGAGCATGGCGCACTGGAGTTGCCGGTAAAGCTTCGTGTATACGACTCGGTTTTTGTCCCGCTTGCAAAGTGGGCCATGCTGATGGCTGGAAACTATCGATGCGTCCAGGCGGAAGAGATGAGACCGATTAAGGAAGCTGTTCACGGTGATCTCGACGCGAGTCAGGCCGTCTATGACTGGGTGGTAGGGGTCTGTATTGATCTTGGCGGGGACATTTCGGATTTTGTGCCTTTCGAAAAGTATGCCAAGGCCGCCAGTTCACTCGCCAACCCCTCGTCTGCTGCGAGGGCGCTGGCAGGTGGCGCGAAGAACATAGAACGCGTTGATAAACTGGTCTCTTTAGTGGCGGCTCAGCAGGGTAAACACCTCGAAGTCGTCGACGAGACGGTGGCGGTAGTCGAAAAGTGGTTAACCCAGAACCGCGCAGCGTAAGAGAGCAGCAATCGACGAGTGTTTCCCAGAATGTCCCCGAAACAAACGTAAGGGATGAAATGTCTAAAGCGTTGCGCCGTGCTCCGCGACACCGTACTCGGTGAGTTGCGCTGTGAGGTATTCATAGGCGTCGTCAACCGAATCGGTCAGTAAGAACAAGTCCAGGTCATCTTCACTGATCGTGCCATGCTTGATCAACGTCTCAAAGTTGATAGCCTCCCGCCAGAAAGACTCGTCATAGAGCACGATCGGCAAGTGCTTTCGGATCTTGCCCGTCTGCAAAAGGGTCAAGATTTCAAATAATTCGTCCAGGGTTCCAAACCCCCCGGGAAAGAACACTACGGCTTTGGCCATGTACGCAAACCAGAACTTGCGCATAAAGAAGTAGTGGAACTCGAGTGACAATTCACGGGTGATGTAGTGATTGTTGGCTTGCTCGTGGGGCAGGGAGATTCCAAGTCCAACATTGATGCCACCGGCGTCGGAGGCTCCACGATTTGCGGCCTCCATGATTCCAGGACCACCGCCCGAGCAGACTACGAAGCGTCGGTGATCTTCGGGAAGATTCTTCGACCAATCAGTGAGGCGCCGGGCAAGGTGGCGGCAGGCATTGTAGGCGCTTTTCATCAACTCGGGAGAGGCAGGAACGACGTCTGTAGTGGGGTGTTCATCCTCGGGAGAGGGAGCGCGGGCCGATCCCATGAAAACGATAGTGTCTTCAATTTCGTGGTGTGCAAAGCGTGATTGCGGTTCAACAAACTCTGAAACGATGCGCAGGAGTCGAGCATCGGCGCTGTCTAGAAATTGGGTGTTTTTATAGGCTTTCATCAGTTTTCCTGGTGCTGAAAATGTGCGGTCTTTTACCAATATGCACGATGGCAACGGTTTATTGGTCGATTGAGGATGGGAATCTGAGGGAAATGGTGTGGGATCTTCATATATGGTATATTGTATACCAGAAATTACTAACCCTATCGGTCCTCAACCAACCCAGATTTGTCTCGATCTCGAGCGACCGGTGACGACCTGTTGGACCAGTGAGTTTTTGGAACGCGCCTCGACACTTCGGGAAGAGAGAACCAAATGAAAGCTGTTTTGCAGAAATCCTTCGGCGGCGCTGACGTTATGTATCTCGGTGAACAGGAAGATCCTGTCCCCGGGAGGGGTCAGGTATTGATCCGAGTGGTCACAACCAGCGTCAACCGGCCGGACATTGTTCAAAGAGAGGGTAACTACCCGCCTCCCAAAGGAGAGTCGGATGTGCTTGGCCTGGAGGTAGCAGGAACCATCGCGGCAGTCGGAGAGGGCGTCACGCAATGGCAGGAAGGGGATCGCGTGATGGGTCTTGTGGGTGGCGGTGCCTACGCTGAACTGGCACTCGCGTGGGCGAGTCACCTGATGCCCGTACCGGATCGATTGAGTTGGGCAGAGGCGGCGTGTATCTGCGAAACCTATATCACGGCGCACCTGAATCTCTTTCAGTTTCCCGGACTTGAAAACGGTCAGAGCGCACTGATTCACGGCGGCGGCGGTGGTGTCAATACAGCAGCTATTCAGTTGTGCCAGACCCTAAGCCCCGACAGCCCGCTTTTCGTGACTGCATCGGCAAAAAAGACAGAGCGCGTTGCTGCGCTGGGCGCCACCCATGTGATTAATTACCAGTCGCAAGACTTTGCCGAGGTCATCAAGGATCTCACCAAAGGTAGAGGGGTTGATGTCATTCTGGATCATATCGGTGCGCCTTATCTGGCCTCAAACCTCAAGTGCCTTGCCGTCAATGGGACGCTGGTTCTGATTGGGGTTATGGGGGGAGTCAAATCAGAGTTGAATCTCGCCCAGCTTATGGTGCGAAGACAAAAAATTGCGGGCTCAGTGCTGCGACCACGGCCGCTGGCCGAAAAAGCCCGAATCATTGAGCGTTTTGCCGGCGATGTCCTGAATCTATTCAAGGAACGACAGATCATTCCGTTGGTGGACCAGGTTTTCCCGCTCGAAGATGTCTGCAAAGCCCATCAGATGATGGAATCATCGGACCACTTTGGAAAACTTGTTCTCCAGGTGGATCAGACAAAGGACGTTCAGTAATCGGGATGATCATTTACTTAAGCGGGCTCACCTTCGGCAGAAAGATTAATGTATTTATTTGAGTATCAGGCCAAGGCGTTGATGCGCGACTGGGGTATTCCAGTGCTGGAGGGCGCGGTTGCAACTTCAGAACAACGCGCGCTCGATGCGGCCCGGGAGCTGGGTGAGGGTCCCTGGGTGGTCAAGGGCCAGATCCACGCAGGGGGGCGCGCGAAGGGCTGCGTCGAGGGCGAATCGAATCTTTCCGGCATTGAATTCAGTGATACGCTGTTGCAGGTGGGCCGTGCTGCGGCATGCATGTTGGGCGCGCAGCTAGCCACACCCCACACTATGGGAAAGGGGGAGACCATCAATGCGGTTTACATCGAGCCTGAGATCAAGTCCTCCGTTCAACTTTTTGTTGCGATCCTGATTGATGGTCAGCGTGGAGAGCCGGTGTGTCTGGCAAGCATGAGGGGTGGTAGCCAGGTAGAGCGCGATGTTTCTGATGATCCAAAGACCTTGGTCCGAGTGAATCTCGGCGCTGGGAGTCAGATCGCTGTGGAGCCTGGATTGGAAATCGCTTCACAACTCGGACTAAGGCCGGCAGTGAAAGCTGGATTCGCTAAACTCATTCAGCAGTTGCATGCCCTCTTCATGGCCTGCGATCTGTCCTTGATCGAGATTAATCCTCTCGCGATTCGGGATAACGACTCACTTGTTGCGCTGGACGCCCGGGTGACGGTGGATGACAACGCACTGTTCCGTCAACCCAAGTTGGCAGCGTTAGCATCTCGGGCGGAGGTCTCAAAGGCGGAGGAAGTCGCCGCCAAACACGGTTTTAACTTTATTCAGTTTGACGGCGACATCGGTACGTTTTCAAGCGGCGCGGGACTGGCGATGGCAACGTTGGACGCGTTGTCCCACCTCGGGGGCCGCCCAGCCAATTTCTTGGATGTACCGCCGGTGCTTGAGGTCAGTCGGGTCAAAGAAGCGTTCCTTCTGGTCTTTTCAGATCCCAAACTTCGTTGTCTGCTCGTTAATGTTTTTGGTGCCGGCATTATGCGCTGCGACACGATTGCTGATGGCCTGCTGCTCGCACATCTGGAACAGCCGGTGACCGTACCACTAGTGATGCGATTAGCGGGAACTAACGCACCGCTAGCCATTTCAAGACTGGAACGCTCAGGACTGTCCATCCAATTTGTGTCTGACCTCGCCTCTGGTGCGGCGGCAGCGGTTCACCGTGGCGCGGCTGCGGCGCCTTTGACCACGCCCGAATCGATCACCGGCCGACTCACCAGGTGGCTCTTTGGATCACGCGCAGGGCCGGGGTCGTGAGCATCCTCATTGATGACTCAACCCGGGTAATCTGCCAGGGCATCACAGGGCGGCAGGGGACCTTCCACTCTGAGCGGGCGCTTGCCAGTGGTACCCAGATCGTGGGGGGTGTCCGGCAGGGCAAGGGCGGCGCGATGCATCTCGGCGTTCCCGTGTTTGATACTGTTGCTGAGGCTATGGGCGAAACCCGGGCGAATGCCAGCGTGATCTTCGTGCCCCCTGCTAACGCTGCTGAGGCGATCATTGAAGCAGTTGATGCTGAAATCGGCCTGGTGGTTTGCGTGACCGAGCGGATACCGGTGCTCGACATGGTGCGGGTACGCTCTTATATGGCGGGATCGAAGACGGTGTTGGTCGGCCCCAACTCTCCCGGTGTAGCCGTGCCTGGTCTCGGTACGCTTGGGATCATGCCCCAGGGGATTTTCCTACCTGGAAAGATTGGGATCGTGTCACGCTCAAGCACGCTGACCTATGAGGCGGTAGACCAGACCACCCGAAATGGCCTGGGCCAGTCTTCATGCGTTGGTATTGGTGCCGATCCAGTAGGCGGCATCTCGATTTCCAGATGCCTTGAACTCTTCATGGAAGATGAGCAGACCGAAGGGATTGTGTTGATTGGTGAAGTGGGTGGTACGGCCGAAGAGGACGCAGCGGAATTTTTATCGACTCTCGATAATTCCAAGCCGGTAGTCGCCTACATTGCGGGCCAGACGGTTCCGGAGGGAAGGCGGATGGGGCATGCCGGCACGATAATTCACTATGGGATGGGAACGGCGCGCACGAAGATTGATGCGTTGCGCAATGCCGGAGTGAAGGTCGTGCTTTCACCGGTGGACATAGGTTCCACAATGGCGAAGTGTCTGGCACAAGAGGGGTCAGCGTTGCCAGATCCCCAGGCGGCATCCTGATGTCCATTGCGGTCAAGCCAATCAATTCAGTGTCGAGCCTTAAAGAGCAGGTATATCATCGTCTGCGTGATGCGGTCGCCAACATGGATATTTATTCCGGAGAGGAGCCGCCGCGGCTCGATGAGAGAAAGCTGGCGGATAGCTTGGGAGTAAGTCGAACGCCGGTGCGTGAGGCAATTTCACGGCTTGAACAGGCCGGTCTCGTTAGGAATATCCCCCGACGGGGAACCTTTGTGGCGCGAAAAACGAAGGACGAGATTCTTGAGATTATTTATGCCTGGGCATCTATCGAAAGCATGGCAGCGAGACTCGCAACCCTGCGTGCGACGGATCAGGAGATTGCAGGTCTTCGCGATATTCTCGGGCAGGGCCATGCCAGCGCTGATCGAGTACCTATCGATGAGTATTCGAGAACCAATATCCAGTTCCATCAGGCCATCGTGTCACTGGCGCGCAGTACGCTGCTGACCGACCTTGCGGACAGTCTCTTTATTCATATGCGCGCCATCCGATCCCGAACGATCCAGGATGACGACCGCGCGCAGCGTTCGATTATTGATCACGCTCGAATTATTGAAGCTCTCGAGGAGCGCAAGACTGAGACCGCCGAGACATTGGTTCGTGAACATGCTCTGCATCTTGCCGACCATGTTGCAAAGAATGTTAGTTATCTGGACTGAGTGTGGGCGTCGCGTTTATTGAGTAGATTTCCCCAGCCTTAATAATTTCAATTTCCTAGTAATATAAAAATCGGAGACCCTGTTTATGAAAGCGCTTGAAGGTGTACGTATCCTTGATATGACCCATGTTCAGTCGGGCCCAACCTGTACCCAACTGCTGGCCTGGTTCGGCGCAGATGTGATCAAGGTTGAACGCCCAGGTGTTGGCGATGCGACCCGGGGCCAGTTGCGCGATGTTCCTGATGCCGACAGCCTGTATTTCACCATGCTGAACCACAACAAGCGCAGCCTAACCCTTAACACCAAGGACGAGAAAGGCAAGCAAGTGTTCACACGACTGATTGAGACGTGTGATGTTATGGTCGAAAATTTTGCACCTGGTGCACTCGATCGGATGGGTTTTTCCTGGGAGAAAATTCAGGAAATTAACCCCAGAATGATCTATGCCTCGGTGAAGGGGTTTGGGCCCGGGCCATATTCGGAGTGCAAAGTTTATGAGAACGTAGCCCAGTGCGCTGGAGGCGCCGCTTCTACAACAGGTTTTCTTGATGGCCCGCCGCTGGTTACCGGCGCGCAGATCGGGGATTCGGGGACGGGCCTGCACCTTGCATTGGGAATTGTCACAGCCCTTTATCAACGGGAACATTCGGGTCGTGGTCAACGAGTCCTCGCATCCATGCAGGACGGGGTACTTAACCTCTGCCGGGTAAAGCTTCGGGATCAGCAGCGTTTGGCGCACGGACCCTTGAAAGAGTATTCACAATATGGAGAAGGAGTCCCGTTCGCTGACGCAACCCCGCGCGCGGGAAATGACTCGGGCGGTGGGCAGCCAGGAAGGATTCTGAAGTGCAAAGGTTGGGAGAGTGACGCCAATGCCTACACCTACTTCATTACCCAGGCCGCGGTTTGGCAGAAGATCTGCGATGTCATCGGGCGACCGGAGTGGAAGGAGGACCCAGACTTTGCAACGCCTCCTGTACGTCTTCCGCGTCTGAACGAAGTGTTCGAGGCTATTGAGCAGTGGACTATGACCAAGACCAAGTACGAAGTGATGGAGATCTGTAATCCGTTGGATATTCCTGTAGGGCCAATCCTGTCAATGCAGGAGTTAAGTGAAGAGCCCTCCCTGCGTGAGACCGGCACAATCGTCGAAGTGGATCATCCCACCCGTGGCAAATACCTTACAGTAGGTAACCCGGTGAAGCTATCGGATTCACCCAGTGAGGTCAGTCGTTCCCCCTTGCTTGGGGAACATACTGGCGAGATCCTCCAGGCAGTCCTGGGCTACAGTGCGGAAGAGATATCAGAACTGCGCGAGGCTGGTGCTGTCGGACGGGAAGATTGCGCTTCCTAAGACGCTGACGGGCACGGAAGCTCAGTCCAGGAGTGAACTCCCGGTAAGAGTAACCGTGCCCTTGGTTTTCTGTCCGTGCAGCTGACGTATCTGGAGGGGCAGATATCCTAAGTCGTCCGCGAACCAGTAGTACAGTTCGCGGGAACTGTTCCGGTCAATAAAGAAGCGGGTAGATGAGATAGCTCTCGAGGCGATGTTGAGCGTTTCTTCTTCCTCCTCGATAAATCGGTAATCTCGGACGCGGTGTCCTTCATGGACGTGCAGCACGAAATCACGCTTGCCTTCGGCCAGCTGCAGACGGCCCATCAGTTCGAAACTCAACGGATCTTGCATACCGGCTGCGAGGGGAAAGCTCTGGACAGTTCCTTTTGCAAAACCTTCGCTCATGCCAGAGGCCCAGTCAAACTCGATTCGGATGTCCCGCTTGGAGTTCTCTTTGTCTTCACCAATAGAATAGAGCGTTGGCCGGATCACGCCGTTGTGCAGCGTGAACCGAGAGACCTCGTAGACAGGGCCATAGCCAGAAAGTCGGGCGACACCTTTGAGCCGGGTGGTTGACCGCAGGATATACTCCTTTCCAACCTTTTCCAGGGAGACCTTCCGATCGGCCCGAAATCCGGAATAGTCAACAGCGTATTCAGACCGAAAGGGTTCGAAGATCAAGTTCGAAGCGCTGCCAACACTAGGAAAAAGGCCAAGCAGCAAGGAGAATGCCGCACCCAGCGCCAAGAACGCGGGGATTCGATTAATGAAAAGTAGCGGCCTCAATCGCATTCGGCTGTTCTCGAATGATCCGCAGCGTGTACGACTGTTTTTATCTATCTGCTCGCTGCCGATCCCGGGGTGATAATGAATATTCGGATCGTGACTTACAATATACACAAGTGTATTGGCGGGGTCGATCGTCGGTATGACCTTGCCCGGGTGGTGGGGGTAATTGGCCACTACCAGCCAGATTTGGTGTTGCTTCAGGAAGTCGTCCGTTATAGCCGTGAGTCAGCGGGGGTACTGCAGGTAGACGTTATCGGTGATGCCTTAGGACTCTCTCACCGGGAATGGATTCCCAATGTTCGTGTCCACCAATCGCGCGGATACGGTAATGCGATTCTGAGCCGTTGGCCGATTAGTGATTCAGACAATATCAACCTTACGATCGGTCCCAAGAAACGTCGCGGCGCCCTTTACAGCAGAGTGCGGGTTCCCCAGCACCGAAGAGGTGATTCCGGCGTCCACAACAGGACTGTGCATCTTTTTAACGTACATCTCGGACTTTCAGGAATCGAGCGTCGACTGCAGTTAAAGAAGCTGCTGACACACGAACATTTTAACCGCATCGCCCAGGCCACACCGGTGGTGGTCGCAGGTGATCTGAATGATGTCTGGGGCACACTGGGCCGTCAACTGATGCGGCCTGCCGGGTTCAGGGGAACAGATCGCAAGCCTCGAACCTTTCCGGCTTATGCCCCGGTGCGACCTTTGGACAGTCTGTATGTCCGCGGGGGGGTAGAGATTGTGAGTTTGATGTCTTCGCGCCTGGCAATCGCACGTCAGGCTTCAGATCACCTCCCGTTGGTGGCTGATCTCACTCTTCTCTAGTACACGGTCTTACTGATAGTCTGCTTGTTAAGTTACTGTTGCTGCCCCATTTTATAAGAACAAAAAAAGCGGGGCAGACGCCCCGCTTTTTCCCCATTAAAGTTAGAGCCCGTACTTCTGCTATTTGGTGGCATCCAAGGCCTGGTCAATGTCAGCAACAATGTCATCGATATGCTCGATACCGATCGACAGGCGGACCAGGTCTTCAGATACTCCCGAACTCGCCAATTCTTCAGGGGACAGTTGACGGTGGGTCGTGCTGGCCGGATGACAGGCAAGTGACTTAGCATCACCAATGTTAACGAGCCGGGTTAAAAGCTGCAGTGCATCAATGAACTTTGGCGCAGCTGCTGCACCCCCTTTGACGCCGAAACTCATTACTCCTGATCCCCGTCCACCCATGTATTTGTCCAACAGGGCTTTATGGGGGCTGTCGTCGAGTCCGGCGTAACGAACCCATTCAACCTGGGGATGATCCTTGAGATGCTTGGCGACCGCCAGCGTATTCTCGCAGATGCGATCCATCCGGAGGGCAAGGGTCTCGATACCCTGCATGATCAGGAAACTGTTCATTGGAGTCTGGCACGCACCCATGTTGCGCAGCGGTACGACGCGTGCACGAATGATATAGGGCGGCAAACCGGTCTCAGTGAACACCACGCCGTGGTAAGAAACGTCCGGTTCGTTAAGCCGGTTGAAGCGCTCCTTGTTGGCAGCCCAGTCGAACTGATTCGAATCAACAATGATCCCACCGACGATGGTCCCATGTCCGGACATGTATTTGGTCAGCGAGTGTACGACGATGTCACAGCCGTGTTCGATTGGTCGGCACAGGTATGGTGTCGGAACGGTGTTGTCGACAATGACGGGAACTCCGTGCGCATGGGCAATGTCCGCGACCTTTTCAAGATCCACTACGTTTCCTGCCGGGTTGCCGATGGATTCGCAGTAGACCGCCTTGGTTTTGCTGTCGATCAGTCCAGCCATTGCGTCCAGATTTTCTGGATCGACAAACCGGGGTTCGATGCCAAACTGGGGAAAGGTATGGGCAAAGAGGTTGTAGGTCCCGCCATACAGGGTCGACATGCAGAGGAAGTTGTCACCCGCCTCAGCAATGGTCATAAGGGAATAGGTGGTTGCCGCTTGCCCTGAAGAGAGCGCCAGACTGGCAACACCGCCTTCCATGTCCGCTACACGCTGCTCCAGCACATCGTTGGTCGGATTCATGATTCGGGTATAGATGTTCCCGAGCTCAGCCAGATTAAAGAGATTCGCGCCATGCTCAGTATCGCGGAACGCGTATGAAGTCGTCTGATAAATGGGAACGGCCACTGCGTTGGTAGTGGGGTCCGGTTTGTAGCCTGAATGAACCGCTTTGGTTTCAATTTTCATGTATCCTCCCTTCGTGAATTAATAGCCAGACCTGCAGGTGGGTCGGCGCTCATGACACTGTTGAAGCGCATCTGCTCAGGGCAGAAAGTTCAAACAAATTCGCTACATGTGCCAGCTAAAAGACACCTTACAAACCTCTATGGAATCATGCAAGGCCTCGTGGGTGGGTTCTAGCCCAACCGGGGCCGCCAAAGGGCTGCCAGATCGATGATCTCACTTTTATCTGAGGGTCAGTGGCTCCTTTTTGCCGTAATTCTGGCCGCGCTCGTAATCTCCCTTTCGTTTCATGAGTTTGGCCACGCATTTACGGCGTTGCGCTTCGGTGACGATACGGCTCGCCGAGCAGGGCGCCTTACGGTTAATCCCGCGTCCCACATCGATCCGCTCGGTCTATTAATGGTGGTTTTCGTGGGGTTCGGCTACGCCAAGCCAGTGCCTACCAATCCGCGCCTCTTTAACTCGCGTTATGCGGAACTGCTGGTGGCCGCAGCGGGGCCTGCGATGAACTTACTGCTGGCGGTCATCAGCATTAATGCTTATTTGCTGGCGCTTAAGTGGGGCTGGATCTCGCTTGCCGATCCGGGACCAAGGCTATTTTTTATCTACCTCGCGCAGATTAATCTGCTCCTGATGATTTTCAACCTGCTGCCGGTGGGTGTGCTAGATGGGCATTACATTTTGCCTTATTTCCTGCCACGCAGGCTGTCCAAGGCCTACCGCCAATACAACGCCCGTTATGGCAACATCGCGCTGCTCGCGCTTGTGGCTCTCGCAATTATGGGGGTTCCGATTTTTTCGACTATCATCGGCGTTAGTGCGAGTTTGTTGCAGTGGATCGCCTTTATCTAATTGGCCGCACGCGGGATTTTTATGAATAAATCTGAGCACCAACCCTGTAAATCCGCTTCACTGGAGGATGAGTCTTCTGCAACGCTTCTAAAGCGGGCATACGGGCTCGAAACGTCGGATGAGGCGAGGGCGTTATATCGGGACTGGGCGAGTACCTATGACGCCCACCTGGAAGATGGACTCCGCTATCGCGCGCCCCAGAGGATTGCCGAGATTCTGACTGAAGAGGTGGAAGATACAGATGCTCTGATTCTGGATGTCGGGTGCGGTACCGGCCTGGTCGGGGACTACTTAGGGCATTTCGGATTCAATATGATTGATGGGCTCGATTTCTCACCGGAAATGCTGGTGGTTGCAGGTGAAAAATCGGTTTATCGGACACTCATCGAAGCAGATCTGGAAAAACCACTGGCAATTGCCGATGGAGTGTATGACGCGGCGATCTGTTGTGGCACATTCACGCATGGGCATGTGGGCCCCAAGGCCTTGGCCGAGATCTGCCGAACACTTAAGCGCGGCACACCTTTCGTCTGTACTATTCATAATCATCTCTGGGAGGATGCCGGGTTTGCGGCTGAGGTGTCGGGTCTTGAAAGCAGGGGTATTGCATTGCTCGAGTCGGTCCGGGACGAGCCTTATTTCGAGGGCGCGCCAGCCGAGGGCAAGTTCTGTGTTCTGCGGAGACAGTGATAGTTGTCTTCACAACGGCCAAGCCGGCAACCGGGCAGGTGCTAGAATCCTTTATGTCGGTGATCGCAATCGACAAACATCAATATGGCGGCGGCAGTCGGTCTCCCCGGTGGCGAAAGGTTGTGAACCCGGTCAGATCCGGAAGGAAGCAGCCGTAGCATCCGAATCGGGTGCCGGGGTCGGGCAGGCTGGCGCCGTCTCCATTGTTTCGGATCAGGATTTGGATACACCCAACACGTTTAACCGGATTATTACTCCGCCGCTTCTCCCATGAGCTACCAGGCACTCGCCCGAATTTGGCGGCCCCGTCGTTTTGCCGATGTCGTGGGACAGGATCATGTTGTTAATGCCTTGCGCAATGCGCTTCAGCAAGACCGGGTACATCATGCCTTTCTTTTCAGCGGTACACGTGGCGTGGGCAAGACGACGCTTGCACGGATTCTGGCAAAAGCGGTCAACTGCGAGCGAGGTCAGCAGGCCGAACCGTGTGGTGAGTGCGGCACCTGCCGGAGTGTGGATGAAGGACGTTTTCTTGATCTGATCGAGATCGATGCCGCCTCACGAACCCGGGTCGATGATACCCGGGAAATACTCGACAATGTTCAGTACGCTCCAACCCAAGGGCGTTACAAGATATACCTGATTGACGAGGTGCACATGCTGTCCGGGCACAGTTTCAATGCCCTGCTGAAGACTCTTGAAGAGCCTCCGCCTCATGTGAAGTTTCTGTTGGCAACTACCGACCCCCAGAAGTTGCCCGCAACAATTCTTTCAAGATGTCTGCAGTTCAATCTGCGGCTTCTGAGCACTCAGGAGATCGGTGGCCAACTCGAGGTGATAGCCCGTTCTGAGGGCCTCAGTTTCGATGAGACGGGCCTGGCAATTCTCTCAAGGGCGGCTGATGGAAGCATGCGGGACGGGCTGAGTCTTTTGGATCAGAGCATTGCCTTTGGCGATGGCTCAGTCACGGGTGATGAAGTACGCGACATGCTGGGAATGATCGAGTCGCACCATGTGGATGCCATTTTATTGGCACTTGCCGGAAATGATGGCAGTGCACTGATCGATACGGTTGCAAACATGAGTGAACGCCCAGTGAATTATCTGAGCGCGTTGGATGAGCTTCTGACCGTGTTACACGACGTATCGCTGTTCCAGATACTTCCCGAGGCGGCGGCGGCCAAACAGGCTGACTCGCGATTGGTGAGGGAGTTGGCCTCTGTTCTTGGAAAAGAGGATGTCCAGCTCTACTACCAGATTGGACTGCTGGGCAAGCGCGATCTGCCTTTGGCGCCCGATCCAGCTTCGGGATTCGAAATGACGCTTTTGCGGATGCTGACGTTTTCCCCAGAGGGAGACTCTGGCCTAGGTGGGGACGCCGCTGAGTCGCAGGCCAAAAAGTCACCCTCGTCTTCAGGCGCGCAAAATATAGGGGTAGCAAGAGAAGTTCAGCCCAAGAATAGCGCCTCCAGCAATGCAACGACGCCAATGCGCCGCGCGGTAGCACAATCCGGCGCTACAAATAATGGACATTTGGAGACCCCTTTGCTTTCAGATCCGGCTGTATGGGCCACCTTCGTCGAGGACAGCGCCTTTACTGGCGTCACTCGGGAACTCGCTATGAATCTGTGCCCCGAGTCCTATGATTCGAAGAACCAGGTTCTGACTCTGTCTTTGATGCCCGGATTGGCATCGATGCGTAGCCCTTCACGGCAGAAGGCACTGGAAAAAAAGCTGGAAGCATTTTACGGATCATCCGTCCGCGTGGAAATTGCAGAGGATGGCAAAGTCTCGGGTGAAACGCCTGCCATGGTACAGGTTCGGCGAGAGCAGGAAGAAAAAGATCAGGCGTTCAAGACCTTGATGGATGATCCGGCAGTTCAGGGTTTGGTATCGGCATTTGATGCTACGGCGGTGCCGGAGTCGGTCACACCGGGTAAACAACAGAGGAAAATCGAATGAAAGGACCCTTGGGTAACATCATGAAACAAGCCCAGGAGATGCAGGAGAAGCTCAAGACGGCGCAGGAGTCTTTGGCCAGTGTTGAAGTCACCGGGGCTTCCGGTGGTGGGATGGTTGAGGTCGTGATGACCTGTCGCTATGACGTGCGCCGAGTCTCTATTGATGATGCGCTAGCGAGCGATGACAAGGAAGTCCTGGAGGATCTAATTGCGGCGGCCGTCAATGATGCGGTTCGGCGGGTCGAGCAAGTTACTCAGGAAAAAATGGGGGGACTGACTTCGGGGATCAATATCCCCGGGTTGAATATCCCGGGGATGAATGGGTAACGGGGAAGCAATCAAGCGCCTGAAGGAGGCGTTGCGTCGTCTTCCAGGCGTCGGTCCGAGAACCGCTGGTCGAATGGCTTTTCACCTTCTGGAGCGTGATCGGGAAGGTGGAAAGCTGCTGGCGCAAGCGCTCCACGCCGCCGTGGCCGACGTGAACCATTGTGAGCGCTGTAATAATTTCAGTGAGCATCCGTTGTGCGATATTTGTGAGTCGGGCAAACGGGACGAAACCCTTTTATGTGTGGTCGAAACCCCCGCTGATCTGGATACCATCGAGCAGGCAGGTGCGTACACAGGATACTATTTTGTGTTGATGGGGCATCTTTCACCACTTGATGGAATCGGCCCCGACCAGCTGGGATTTGAGCGTCTCCTAGAGGTCGTTGCACAAGGTTTGGTGGAGGAGGTTATCCTGGGCACCAACCTGACAGTCGAAGGGCAGGCAACCGCGGATTATCTGAGTGATCTGCTTCAGCTACAAAGTATCAAGGTTAGTCGACTTGCGCGTGGCGTACCTGCCGGTGGCGAACTGGAATACATGGATGCCAATACGCTCAATCAAGCCTTTTCAGACCGCCGGACTTTGGTGAAGCATATTAAGGGCAACAGCTGAAAAGCCCCCAAAGTCTTGAGTTAGGCAAGAAGCCTAGACACGTTTAGGATCCGAAGCTAAGCGCTTCACCAAAAAGACCTGGGCGAATGTTTCCGTTATCAAAAACCACTCGCCCACCGACAATGGTGTAAAGCGGCCATCCGCTTAGGGCGCGGCCCGCGTATGGATTCCAGCCTGTCCGGCTGAACACTTCCTCATCGCGGACCACTTTAGTCTGGTCGAGGTCGACCAGGGTGAGGTCGGCATCGAAGCCTTCTGCGAGTTGCCCTTTGTTGCTGATACGATAAAGCTCGGCCGGACCGGAGCACATCCATCGCAGGATCTGGGTGAGGGTGCACTTGCCCTGCTGCATGGCGGTCATCATCAAGGGCAGCGAGGTTTCTACACCGGGCATGCCGGACGGGGAGCGCGGGTAGGGCTGTGTCTTGTCTTTCAGCAGATGTGGCGCGTGGTCGGTTGCGATGATATCGATCACCCCGTCATGCAGTCCCGCCCAGAGCTTGGCGGCATTCTCAGGGCCACGGATTGGAGGATTCATCTGCACACGGGACCCTAGTTCTGCGTAGTGGTCGGTGTTGAGAAAAAGATGGTTAGGCAGCACCTCACAAGTCACCTGGTCGGTTTTAGCAGTCCGAAGACGTTCAACTTCCTCAGCGGTAGACAGGTGAAGCACGTGCAGTCGCCGGCCGTATTTCTGGCTCAGATGGAGCGCTCGATCAGTCGCAATGAGGGCAGTTTGCGCATCGCGGATGGTGGAGTGGAGTGCGTAGTCCTGGGTTTCATTGTCACCCAATAATGCCGCGGTCCGCTCACGGATACGGGTTTCATCTTCAGCGTGCACTGCGATCAGCCGCTCGCCTCCGCCAAATATCCGGTCGAGGTCTTTTTCCTCGTTAACCAGTAGGCTGCCAGTACTAGAGCCCATGAAAATCTTGATGCCGCAGGCGGGGCTGGCGTTATTCAGAGATTCAAGATTATCGATAGTCGCCCCAATAAAGAATCCAAAATTGGCAACACTGGTCGTTGTTGCTCTTGAAATCTTCCAGTCCAGTTGGGCCTGGTCGATGGTGGCAGGATGACAATTGGGCATTTCAAGAAAGCTCGTCACACCTCCACTGACTGCGGCGCGTGACCCAGAACCCAGATCTTCCTTGTCGGTGCCCCCCGGCTCGCGAAAGTGGACCTGGGGATCAATAACCCCAGGCATCAGCAATTTCCCCTGGGCATCTATTTCTTCTCGCCCCTCCCGGGAAACTTGGGGAGCAATAGAACTGATTTGGCGCCCGTCACAGGCGAGATCGCCTTCCATGACGCTTCCGTCGGGCAGAGCGATCGACGCGCTCCGGATCACAAGTTCGTGCATATCAGGATATATGGGTTGGTAAGCGGGTTTAGTCTACCTCTAGAGTTCCAGTCGCGATCACCTAGTACAAAAAAACGGTGCCGTAGCACCGTTTCTGGGATCAGACCCGCCGCAAGGCGTCTCTATTTAGGCACTCTGCTTTTCGCGGATCTCGTTCAGCGATTTACAATCAATACACAGGTTGGCTGTCGGACGCGCTTCGAGGCGCTTGATGCCGATTTCTACCCCACAGTCTTCGCAATAACCATAATCCTCTTTATCAAGATCTATCAATGAGTCATTGATTTTTTTGATTAGTTTCCGCTCTCGGTCCCGAGTGCGCAGCTCGAGCGAACGGTCTGTTTCGAGCGTTGCGCGGTCATTGGGATCGGGCAGGTTAATAGTGTCATCCTGCATTACCGACATCGTGCGATCGATGTCCTCAACCAGTTCCTGCTTCCAGGAATTCAAGATTTTTCGAAAGTGCTCGCTTTGCACATCCCCCATATAAGGCTCGCCCCGTTTAGGGCGATGCGGCTCTACGCCGTGGATGAGTTCTTCGGAAGCTTTTTTCTTTTTCGCCGGCATTGGGTTGGACTGAGCGGACGCTTAAAAACCACAAAAAGGGCCGTGAAGGCGGCGCAATCTATCAGGTTCGGGCATTTCCCGCAATGCCAATTCGAAAATAAATTTAGGAATCCTCTATCACGGCGAAATTACAGTATTCACCCGCCTTGCTTTAAGCCCGAAAGACCTTCCCGGGGAGGATTGCCTGAGTGCTGAGGGATTGGAGAGGTTCTCGATGACCTTCGTCCTGTGCTGAGGGTTTGGTAGCTCAATATTTTGATTTCCGCCTTGCCGATTTGGGCTTGCAAATCGACATGCCGACCCGGTTCTTTGATCTCTCGACTTCTCAAAAGGGGGATTGATGTGGGGGGGAATTTTAGGTCGATTGACCTCGGCCCCGAACCCTGTGATTTCTATATAATCCTAGGGAAGTTCGATGGCTCCCGTTTTTCCTTTGTCTTTAACTCTTGTCGACCCGTTTTCGGTCGGCCTGAGGGCGGTTTGACACGCGTCCACAATCGGTTTTAACAATACATGCGGCTTAAAAAAATTCACGTCTCCGGCTTCAAGTCCTTCGTTGATCCTACGACGATCACGATTCCCGCCGACATGACCGGCATCATCGGGCCGAACGGCTGTGGCAAGTCCAATGTGATTGATGCCGTCCGCTGGGTCATGGGGGAGAGTTCCGCCAGGAAGCTGCGGGGAGACAGCATGGCGGACGTCATTTTCAACGGATCAGAAGCGCGAAAGCCGGTCGGCAAAGCATCCGTTGAACTGATATTTGACAATTCGGATGGCAAAAGCGCGCAGGTCTATGCACGTTTTAGCGAGATTGCTGTCAAAAGGACCCTGTCACGTGACGGGACCTCGGAATACCTGCTCAACAAAGCACAGTGTCGGCGTCGAGACATTACGGATTTGTTCCGGGGGACTGGATTGGGTCATCGCTCGTATTCCATCATCGAACAGGGGATGGTTAGCCGGATTGTCGAGGCACGCCCGGAAGAACTTCGCGCCTTTGTGGAGGAAGCAGCTGGTATCTCTCATTACAAAGATAGGCGACGGGAAACGGAAACCCGGATGCGCCATACACGGGAAAACCTAAGCCGTGTGGCTGATATCCGCAAAGAGTTGGATACGCAGTTGCGCCGTCTGCAGCGCCAGGCGCAAGCAGCCCGGCGATATCAGAAGCTTAAAGAAGAAGAAAGGGAGGTTAACGGTCAGCTGTTCGGGCTGCGTTACTTAGCACAAAAAGGATCGGTCGACGAACAAGCGGCTTTGACCACACGCGCACAAACAGAAGTTGAATCCCATCTGGTGCGACAGCGTGGCCTTGAAAACCAGATTGAAAGTCTGCGAGCCGATGAAATGACATCGCAGCAAGAGGTTAGTGACCGGCAGGCAGCATTCTACGCGGCGGGTGCAGAGGTCGCTTCCCTGGAGCAGGCTATTGAGCATGCCAAGGAGACCGGGGAGCAGCAGCGTGCTGAGTTTGAGCGGCTGGAAGTAACCCTCGGAGAGATCGGCACCGAATATCAGCATGACGAAGAGCGCATCGAAAGTCTCGTGGCTGAAGTTGAGAGCCTGACCGCACGGCGGGATGAAGCAGTTATTGCCAGTGAACAGGCGACGACTGGTCAGCACCAACGCGAAGGTGAGTTTGAGGAGTGGCAGCATCGCTGGAATGAGTTCACCCAGTTAGTGACGACGCCGATTAAGGACCAAGAGGTTCAACGCTCGCGCATAGAGCAGTTGGAATCTGCTGACGCGAAGGCCCAGGAACGACTTGCCCGACTGGATGAAGAAATCGGCGCGCTTCTCAGTGAGGAGGAGCGGCTCGAGGTCGACACAGCGCGAAGCATTGTTCTTCAGGGTGAAGCAGATTTGGCCGAAGCCGAAGTACAAGTGAGCAAATCGATGGCCCTGATTGCGCAGACCCGTGATGACGTTGACTCACGATCGGGTGAGCTCGATGACCAGCGTCAGCATATGCACGCAGCCCGCGGCCGGTTGCAGTCTCTCCAGGAATTGCGGGAAACCTCCCTTGACCGGGATGAGACCTACTCGGATTGGCTGAACCAGCGGGGACTGGCGCACGCGCCGGCACTCGCCGGGGAAGTTCGTGTTACGCCCGGCTGGGAAAGAGCAGCGGACGCTGTGCTGGGCTCCAGGTTGTCAGGCCTCGGTGTCGGTGACCTACCTAAAGTATTGTCAAGTGATTCTGACTTGCCCCGACAGGATATGTTTTTCGTCGAATCCGGAGAGAGCTTTGGGGGTTCGCGTGAAAATACACTGCTTTCGTACGTCTCGTGTGACCGCTACAACCTTGAACCCCTGCTGGCTGGCGTATTCGTTGCTGAAGAGTTGACCGAGGCTCTGGCAAAGCGGGATCAGTTGAGCGAGTCGGAATCGATTGTGACCAGAAGTGGTATTGTGGTCGGGGCTAACTGGGCGCATGCGCCCCGGGGACAGGGTGCGGCAGCGGGTCTTCTCGAACGCGAGGAAGAGCTTTCCCGTCTTGAGAACGAAGTCCCGGCACTGGAAAAACGGGTCGCTGAGCAACAGCAGGAATTGGAGAAGTCGCGGGCTCGTCTAGAAGCATTGGAGTCGCAGCAGCATTCGACCAGGGATACCGTCACCGGGATTCTCGAGGCATTGAACTCAGCACGACAAACCTTCGCAGACCGGCAGGCTCGTTTTGATCAGATCGAAGCGCGTCGGCAGCAGCTCGCTGATGAATCAGAAGAGATTATGCAGGAACTTACCCGGACGGGAAGCGGTCTGGATGAGGCACGCAGACATTTTGCAATCGCAGAAGATGAGACAGGAGTGCTGGAGAGTCAGCGCGGGAGCTTACTTGAAGAAAAGGAAGCGTTGGCGCGCGCTTTAGCTGAGGCGCGGTCGAATATGCAGTTGGCACAGGATAGCCGCCATGAAACAGAACTTGCGCTTCAGCATAGCCAGGCATCCTTGGACTCCCACCGATCAAGTCTGGCACGCCTTCAGGCGCAGAGTCACCGCATGCGGGAGCGTTACGAGCAGCTAAAGGAGCAACTTTCCTCCGGTGAGAAGCCGGGCATGGCGATGGGCGATCGTCTACAGATTCTCCTCGCTCAGCGGGCTGAGGCGGAACAGGCGTTGGCCGAGGGCCGTGACCGGCACGCAAATATCGAACAACAGATCCGGCAGGCACATGGCATGTTGTCCGAATGTGAGCAGGAGGTTGCTTCGGCCAGGGAAGCCCTCGAGAGCCAACGACTTAAAGATCAGGAACTGGTCGTGCGGCTGCAGACGCTTCAAGAGCAGATTGTTGAAGAGAAATACACGCTCAATGAGTTAATCGAAAGCTTGCCTGAGGGGGCGAAAGAGAGCGAATGGGTTGAGCGCTCCGAGCGCACTGCACAGAAGATTACTAAGATCGGCCTCGTCAATTTGGTCGCAATTGAGGAATTTGAAGAGCAGGCGGAGCGTAAAGAGTATCTTGATTCACAGCATGCCGATCTTGTCGAGGCGCTGGATACACTCGCCGGGGTGATCCGCAAGATTGACCGCGAAACCCGAGACCGATTCAAGTCGACTTTTGACAGTCTAAACCAGGGCTTTACCGATTTTTTCCCGCAGCTGTTTGGTGGCGGCAGTGCTGTACTGGAACTGACAGAGGAGGATCTTCTGGCGGCGGGAGTTACCGTGATGGCGCGCCCCCCGGGCAAACGCAACAGCACCATCCATCTTCTGTCGGGTGGGGAAAAGGCCCTGACTGCGGTGGCACTCCTCTTTGCGCTCTTTAAATTGAATCCCGCGCCGTTTTGTATTCTCGATGAGGTCGACGCGCCTTTGGATGATCGCAATGTGGAGCGCTATTGCAAGACACTGCGCACCCTTTCCGAGGTCTCCCAATTGGTTGTGATCACCCACAACAAGATTACGATGGAATCTGCTGATGTCCTGCTCGGCGTCACGATGGGCGAGCCTGGCGTTTCGTCGATCGTCTCGGTTGATATCGATGACGCGGTGAGACTCGCTGCCCAGTAGCCATGAATCTGCAGCTGGCCCTGATCCTTCTAGGCATTGCCACTTTTGCCGGCATCGTGGTGTTTTCGCTATGGCAGAGCCGAAATGAGGGAAGATCTCTGTTGGAAAGGTCTCTCGGATGGATTCGATTTGCACAGGAGCGTATCCCCGTTGAGCGACTGGTCTCCAGGTTACGGCCTAGAAATCTAACTCGGCGTGTTCGCCAGAAGGAACCGTCTCTCGTTGCTTCGGGGAAGTTCGATCCAAGCGGCGACACCCAAGATGATCAAACGCCGGCTGAGTCAGCGGATACCTCTGACCCAGGAGCCGGCGGAATCGAAAGAGGAGCTTCGACCCAGTCGTTACAGTCGGAGATCGGTGCGCAACCGTTGAGGATTGACTACTGGGCCCGATTGCCGGGCACATCCCCGGTGTCCCGGGACACGGCATTGGG
>JBMUHF010000202.1:0-6406 GCA_050302555.1 Arenicellales bacterium
ACGCCTTCCGCAATCGCCTGCTCGGTGTTAGCGCGCAATTCCTGCTTTGCGCTGGGCGAATTCAACTCTTCCGCAAGGTTTTTGACGCCGAGCCGTTGGGCAAGTTCTGCGATGCCTGCCTCGGTATGGGCTGGCGCACCCTCGGCCCAGATGTAGTTAAAAATCTCCCCGACGACCTTCGGGGAACTGCCAAGCGACAGACAGAGGCGAAGATAGGGAAGCGGGTTAAATGGGTGCGCCTGAGGCATTTGGAAGGGCACGCCCAGGTGGCCAGCCAACCACTGACAGTGTCGGTAGGTGTCAACCCGCTTTGGCTGAATCTCAGCCGGCCCCTTGTGTTCCCAGTGCTTTAAAAGGCCTGCAAACAGCACGGGAACTATCTCATACTCAAGCGCTGGGGGCAGCCGGTCGAGACGCCTGAACTGGAGATAAGAAAACGGAGAGACAAAATCAAAGTACCACTTGGCTTGGTTGGGCATATGGGCGGTCCGGATTTGCTCAGGAAAAAAGATCCACCACTGAAAGATTACGCTTGTCTCAGGCAAAATACAGCCCCGGAGGAAAAGATTTGAGACGTTATTATGCTTTCGCGATAACCGCTCCGGTGTTCTGGAGCCTGGCAGGCGTTGTGGTCAAATCGCTGGAGCAGGCGACCGAATGGCAGATTAATTTTTATCGTTGTGTGTCGCTCGCGGTGTTTGTGGCCATCGTGACCGTGATTCGCTATCGCCGTTCGACTTTGTCTGTGCTGAGGGCAGGAGGTTTCAAGACCGTCGTTGCCGGTGTACTTCTGAGCGGTGCCATGCTCTGTAATGTCGTTGCGCTCAAGTACACCACCGTTGCGGTAGCTGTATTTGTGATGGCGGCGGCCCCGATTCTTGCTGCCCTGTTGGGGAGAGTCTTTTTGGGCGAGCAGGTCGGTCCCCGGGTCTGGGCGAGCATCGCAATGGCTATCGTAGGAATCGGAATCATGGTGGGGGGGCGACTTCAGATTGGTGACACGATCGGCGTTGCTGTTGCGGTCCTCGGAATAGTGTTTTTCGGGGTCTATGCGGTCATCTTGCGCGTTGGTAAAAATGTCGACATGACGCCCGCTGTATTTTACGGTGGAGCCTTCGGAGCGGCGGTCAGCCTGTCGGTGAGCGTAGGGACGGGAGTGGGCCTCGCGATTCCATGGATTGAAGCAATGTGGTGTTCCCTGCTCGGTGTGGTGCAGCTCGGCCTGGGTAGTGTCCTTTTTGCACTGGCGGCACAAGGAGTCCCAGCGGTCCAGTTAACACTCTTTGCGCTGGGGGAGCCCTTGCTTGCGCCGATCTGGGTATGGCTGGTTTTGGGTGATTTGCCGACCCTTGCCACGCTCGCAGGCGGAGCAACGCTGTTCGCTGCGCTGGCGCTTCAGATATCTGCCACCAGAAAGTAAGAACGTAGCGCTAACGTGCTGGCCGGCGCATCCACAGATGCAAAAAGCAGGCTACGGATATGCCGGACGCACTAAAGAGCATACACATCACCAGAATCTGATAACGGGCAGCAATCAGCGGCGACACCCCCGAGAGTATTTGCCCCGTCATCATCCCGGGCAGGGAGACCAGACCTACCGCCATCAGAGAGTTCACCAGGGGGATCATTGCGGTCCGCATCGCAATATAACGGGCCTTTTCAGGACAGTGACCATGGTCGAGTTCTGCCTGGTAACGCTCTGCCGCGATACTCACCGGATTCATGGAGTTGGCGAAGATCATCCCTGCAAGGGGAATCAGATAATGGGGTGCATACCAGGGTTCGACCTCGATCACCAATTGGGTCGCGAGCATCAGGACAGGAAGACAACCCACGGTGATTGAGAGTAAAGATATCCAGTAGAGGCCGGGCCGGGATTGACCCAGTGGCCGAAGCGCAATCCAGCTTGAGATCGTAATCATTACAAACAGGACGGCAGATACTGTCAGCGGACTCTCTGACTCGAAAAGAAAAACCAGCACGTAGCCAACGGCGAGTAACTGCACCACCATCCGACTGAGCCCATAGAGGGTGTCCCGGTAGGCGAGTGACCATCGCCACTGGATGGCGACGACCACGGCAACAGGAATAAAGATCAGCGCAAGTTGCGCCAGAGAAATCTGGCCAATGGTCACGCGGGTTGGTCCTTAACGCGTGTTTGAGGTGGTACCGACGTTTGAGAGCCCGGGCGCGGGAAAAGGTCCTGATAAATCCTAAAGTTTCAGGTCAGACCTTCTTTTTCGGGATAGTCCTGAGATTGAGGTCTTCAATCAGGGCCGCGCAATACTGGGTGACTTCGCGCTTGGTGCCTTGCCGGTAGCCGGTTACTGAAGAAACAGAGTTCGCCACAACATAGCGGTAGCAACTGCCGTCTGAACCGCCGCTTGGTAGGTCGGCCTTCTCGATCTTGACTACGTGGTAGCAAAGATGGGGAAACTCTTCATAGTTTAGAACCGGATCCGCTTTCTTCATGGGGTTCCTAAAATGGGCAGTAAAGGTGTGTAGTTAAGCGCGCCAAACGGTTGAATCGACCGCGTGGATGCCGCAAAAGTGACTGAGCGTCGGAGAGTGCGAAATTATACCATATTTTTAGATACTTAAGCACCTTAAGCGGCCGAGTGAGACTGCCCGCGATGGGGTATCGCGCCGCCCTGCGACGACGGCTACCGGTTGACCTTGTGGATTGCCCGACCGTGGGAGGCGAGCGCTGCCTCGTGCACGACTTCCGCCAGCGTTGGATGCGCGTGCACCGTGCGGGCTAGATCTTCTGCGCTTGCCTCCATCGACATGGCAAGAACGGCCTCGTTGATGAGCTCCGAAACCTGAGCGCCAATCATGTGCGCACCCAAAATCCGATCTGTTTCGTCGCAGGCGATGATCTTGGCGAATCCTTCGGTAGCGCCGGCAGCTTTGGCGCGGCCGCTGGCGGCAAAAGGGAACAACCCCACCTTGTATTGAACCCCCTGGGACTTAAGTTCTTCCTCGGTAGCCCCAACCCAAGCGATCTCCGGATGGGTATAGATAACCCAGGGCACTATCGAATAATCGACGTGACCTACACCGCTCGCAATGCGCTCAGCGACCGCAACGCCCTCTTCTGAGGCCTTGTGAGCGAGCATGGGTCCGTCTACGAGATCGCCAATTGCCCATACACCCGGAGCCGCAGTTGCACAATGGGCATCGACGCTCACCGCTCCTCGGGCGTCTAACTCGATCCCGCATCCGGGCTCGAACAATCCATCGGTGCAGGGCCGGCGTCCGACCGCAACAATTAGCCGCTCCACGTCAATGCTTTCATCCTGCTCACCAGTATGATAGTGAACGGCACATCCACCTTTCGTTGAAGTGACTTCGGTGACCTGGCATCCTAGGCGGATATCGAGCCCCTGCCGGGTGAGCTGCTTTTTTGCCTCGCGGGAAATCATTCGATCGGCACTGCCGAGCAGAGAATCCATCGCCTCAACAATAATAACTTCGGCACCAAGACGGCGCCATACACTGCCCAGTTCAAGTCCGATAACGCCGGCACCGATGATGCCGAGTCTTTTTGGTACCGTAGAAAATGCAAGAGCCCCGGACGAATCAAAAATGGTTGTTTCATCGACTGACATGCCGGGCAGTTGAACCGGTTGCGAACCGCTTGCCAGTATTACGTGTTTTGCCCTTAGAAGCTGCTCCGGCTGACCGTCTGAGGAGACGCGGACGCTGCCGGGTTCGACTAGGCAACCGTGCCCGCTGAAAAAAGTGATCTGATTTGATTTAAAAAGTGCGCGGATGCCACCGGTGAGATCCGAAACCAGCTTATCTTTCCGGGCCTGCATCTTTGCGACATCGATCGAGACGGAGCCAGTACTGATGCCGTGGTCTACGGCCTGGGTATTTATCTCCTCGTAGCGTTCCGAGGAGTCCAGCAACGCTTTCGATGGAATACAGCCGACGTTTAGGCAGGTGCCACCGGGGGAGGGTTCCCCGTCCTCACCTAGCCAGCGATCCACGCAGACGGTTTTCAGCCCGAGTTGCGCACATCGGATAGCGGCGACATATCCACCCGGGCCTGCCCCAATTACGATGACGTCGAAATTATCCATATCTTGAGAGTTGCCCATGACAAACCCCGGATTCGACTGCGTTATGGGTAGGCCGGTACAGGGGTTTAGATCTCAAGCAGCAGACGGGCAGGATCTTCTAGCGCTTCTTTTATTGCGACCAGAAAGGCGACAGCATCGGCGCCGTCGATGATTCGGTGATCATATGACAGCGCAAGATACATCATCGGACGAATTACGACTGTATTATCAAGCGCGACAGGTCGGTCCTGGATTTTATGCATTCCGAGGATGGCGCTTTGCGGCGGATTTAGGATCGGAGTTGAGAGCATTGAGCCAAAGACGCCGCCATTGGTGATGGTAAAGGTCCCTCCGGTAAGGTCATCTAGGGTGAGTGCGCCTGATTTCGCACGCTCTCCGAACGTTGCGATGGATTTTTCAATTTCGGCAAGGCCAAGTCGTTCTGCATCGCGCAGCACCGGTACCACGAGTCCTCTAGGCGATGAAACCGCAATCCCAATGTCATAATAGTCATAGTAAAGGATGTCTGTATCTTCTACAGCCGCATTGATGATCGGAAAACGCTTCAATGCCTCTACACATGCTTTTACGAAAAAAGACATGAATCCGAGACGGACGCCGTGCGCTTTTTCAAAAGTCTCCCGGTAGCGGGCCCGAAGGGCCTTGACCTCATACAGGTCGACTTCGTTGAAGGTGGTAAGGATCGCTGCGCTTTGTTGTGCCTGCATCAAGCGGGATGCAATGGTTTTGCGCAGACGGCTCATAGGTTCACGACGAACGCCCCCAGGGTTAGTCGTCACCGCCTGTGTCGGTGACAGTGGCTCCGCAGCATGCGCGCGAACATCACTCTTAAGAATTCGCCCACCCTGGCCGGTGCCCTGTATGCCCTCAAGGTCGATGCCCTCAGCTGCAGCAAGGTGCTTTACGGCGGGTCCGGCAGGTGAGGTTAAGGTAGCCCCAGGGAGTGTTTCATCGGGACTGGGAGAGGGAACGGTGGTGGGTGAATGCGATTCCTCAAATGGTTCGCTGGAGGGAGTTTCCTCTGGTGACTCTTCTTGTGCAGCAGGTGTCTCGGTGGTCGTCGTTGCTTCTGCCACTACTTCAAATAGTGCGATGACATCCTCAGCAAGGACGGTATCCCCTTCCGTGCGTAATATTTGAGTGACGACGCCGTCTCGGGGTGCCGGCACTTCCAAAACGACTTTTTCGGTTTCGATGTCAACCAGGTTGTCGTCACGACGGACCGCTTGTCCCGCTTCCACATGCCAGTGGAGCATGGTCGCATCCGATACGGATTCGGGCAGCATTGGGACTTTGATCTCAATAGACACCATTATTAACTCCCGACTGCGGTCACGGTAAGCGCCGCGGATTCCGGCCCCAGCGCTTCGCTTACCAGGTTTTTCTGTTCCTCAAGATGCTTTTGATAATACCCCACTGCGGGTGATGCCGACGCGTCCCGGCTGACGTATTCGAGATTCTGGTCATCACGCGTCAACCGGGAGAGTTGATTCTGAATTCGGTGCCATGAACCCTGATTTCGCGGCTCTTCTTGACACCAAACGACGGTCTTGCAGTTAGGGTACTCCGCCAGCATTGCCATAAGTTGTTCTTGCGGCATCGGGTAAAGCTGCTCAAGCCGAATAATCGCAGCCGTTTGCTGGTCGCGGCGCGTTCGCTCGTCGTCCAAATCAAAGTAGATCTTGCCGGTGCAGAGCACGATCCGCTCGACCGCGTTCCTGTCCTTGATTTTGGAATCATCCAGAATCGTATGAAAACTTCCCTCCGTGAGATCGGTCAGCGGTGACACCGAGTGACGGTGCCGTAGCAAGCTCTTGGGCGTCATGACGATTAACGGACGGCGCAATGGCCGAATCATCTGCCTTCTAAGTAAATGGAAGAACTGAGCGGGTGTGGTGGGAACACAGACCTGCATATTGTTATCGCCGCATAACTGCAAAAAGCGTTCAAGCCGGGCCGAAGAGTGCTCCGGACCTTGCCCCTCCAAGCCGTGCGGTAAAAGCAGCGTCAGACCGCACAGCCGCTGCCATTTAGCCTCACCACTACTGATGAACTGATCAATGACAACCTGCGCACCATTGGCAAAATCGCCAAATTGTGCCTCCCAGATTGTCAGGGTACGAGGTTCCGTAGTGGCGTAACCATATTCAAACGCCAGCACAGCCTCTTCCGACAGGAGGGAATCGATGACCAGAAATTTGGACGGATCATCGCCGATGCTGCGCAGCGGAACGTAAGGTTGTCGCCGGGCTTGATTTTTCAGGACGGCATGGCGATGGGAGAAAGTGCCACGTCCGGAATCTTGCCCCGATAGTCTG
>JBMUHF010000203.1:0-1209 GCA_050302555.1 Arenicellales bacterium
AAGCGAAAGCCCTTCAAGAGCAACTCAGGGCATTAAACAGCTATGAAATTTTGTTTCTGGTTGTCTGCCAGATGACTGATGGTCATCAGGTGCTCCTTGAAAACGGGATAGAGGACGAATTAAAGCCAGTGCGGGTCGTCCACATAAGCGATCGCGAGTCGCCGTGGATGAACCTAAACAATTCAATGAAATAAATTAAGCACTGACGGACAACGGTGTTTGACTAAGTCAGACACCTTGTACCTGTGCCTGGTCGATTGGGATTGGTGTCCCTTTTGACCACAAACTCGCAGGTGTCGCTTCGGCGGCATCGCACCATGATTTCAAGGTTTCACTCTCTTTGAGAATGAAACTGAGATTTTGACGGAGAGTTTGATCCTGGCTCAGGACGAACGCTGGCGGCGGGCCTAACACATGCAAGTCGAACGAACTCGACCTTCGGGTCATATAGTGAGTGGCGAACGGGTGAGTAACACGTGAGAAACCTGCCCCGAAGACTGGAACAACCCGAGGAAACTCGGGCTAATACCGGATACCCCCATCGGATCGCATGATCTGATGAGGAAATGCTCCGGCGCTTCGGGAGGGTCTCGCGGCCTATCAGCTAGTTGGTGAGGTAACGGCTCACCAAGGCAACGACGGGTAGCTGGTCTGAGAGGACGATCAGCCACACTGGGACTGAGACACGGCCCAGACTCCTACGGGAGGCAGCAGCAGGGAATCTTGCGCAATGGGCGAAAGCCTGACGCAGCCACGCCGCGTGAGGGATGAAGGCTCTAGGGTCGTAAACCTCTTTCAGCAGGGAAGAAAATGACGGTACCTGCAGAAGAAGCTCCGGCCAACTACGTGCCAGCAGCCGCGGTAACACGTAGGGAGCGAGCGTTGTCCGGATTTATTGGGCGTAAAGAGCTCGTAGGCTGTTCAGTAAGTCAGGTGTGAAAACTCGAGGCTCAACCTCGAGACGCCACCTGAAACTGCTGTGACTAGAGTCCGGTAGGGGAGTGTGGAATTCCTGGTGTAGCGGTGAAATGCGCAGATATCAGGAGGAACACCAGCAGCGAAGGCGGCACTCTGGGCCGGTACTGACGCTCAGGAGCGAAAGCATGGGGAGCGAACAGGATTAGATACCCTGGTAGTCCATGCCGTAAACGTTGGGCACTAGGTGTGGGATTTAACTAACAAATTCCGTGCCGTAGCTAACGCATTAAG
>JBMUHF010000204.1:0-4444 GCA_050302555.1 Arenicellales bacterium
CGTTCTTTCAAACTCATGCGGTTCGAATTTCCTCGCTAATGCCAGTCGATCTTGCACCTGTGCCTCGGCATCGCCATCGCCATACTCGCCCCGCTCCGCATTAAAGCGGAACATATCCTCCATCTTTGTTCCTGGTTCGCCTAGACGCGGAGGAAAATTCTGAATATCAAGAAATGCCTGATTTGCACTTAAGAGCTTGAGGTCACGATCAAAAACGGAAATTCCCTGATTGATGAAATCAAGCGATTGGAGCGAGAGAAGGCTCTCAAGGTGTGAGATCTGTTCCTCCTTCTCCTCGGCGAGACGTCTAGCCTGTTGACCCTCCCCCTTTAACTTGAACAGCTCCTCTTTGGACTGGGTTTCCTGGGTAACATCTTTGACGGTCTCGATTGCGCCAATCACTTTGCCGGTTGCGGTTTTCAGTAACTGAGCCGAACTTGCAAGATAGGTTCCCCCTTTCAGGTCCGGGTGATACGACGCCGCAGATATTGATCCATCTTCATGCGTGTCAATGAATACATATTTTCCTTGAACCGTTTCATCCCACTCCAGAATTAGATCAATCAGCACCTTGCGGCGCTCTCCGTAAAACGGCAGTGCATACTCATGATCACTTTTGCCGATCATGTCGTCGGCCGCTATACCCGTTAGTGTTTCGACGGCATGGTTCCAGTAGATCACGGTTCCCGAGGTATCGATTGCCCAGGAGGGGTCCATGAACTCCATCACTCCAATCATGGATTCATAGGCCTCGGCTGCGCTCTCTTTGATTCGTGCCCGGTCCCGCCAGAAAAATACCCAAGTTATAGCGCCGCATAACAAAAACACCAATCCGATGAGCAGCGAACGCAGGGACAGCAAAAGCGTTTGGTCATAACCGGCCATCGCCTTGGCCTGTGCCCGATTTGCGGTAATCGCAATTTCATGAAGGCGGTTCTGATAGGGAGCGAGCTGAGTGGTGATCAGTCTATAGTCCTCAGCATCCAGATGGCCAACCGTTTCCTTGAGTTTAAATATGAGCGCCTCGAGAGAGGCCAATTCGGTCACGAGGTCAAGATGAACATTGGCATACTGGGGAAGTTCCCTGATGACAAAATGCTCATAGCCTGAGATTCGCTCTAAGAGCGCCCAGAAACCGTAGAACTTCTGTATCAGCCGCTCGGCGGCTTCTACCCTCTGTATGAGTGGTTGATCGACACCTTCAACTTGGCCAACATCCGTCGCGTTGCTACCCGAATCCGTTACCGATAACTGGTGTTGAGACAACTCTCCCAGCAGGCTTTTAAGTTGATAATCGAGTTGAGAGGCTTTCCATAGATTGGCACCCCTGACGTCCGCCAGGTCTTCAGTGATTTCTGTGAGCAATGTATCTTCATATTTGAATGACAAGAACAAACCGCATGCACTCACTAATAGCACCAAAGCAAACACGCGCCAACGACGCCTGACGCCTGAGAGGCTCTGAGTATTGTTAGGAAATCCGCCGTTCATGATGTTTCGAGCAGGTCTCTCCCTGCTAAATGCGGACTTAAGGTAGAGAATATCTTTAATTAAGTCAATATTGTCTCTTTTATTGTCTCTTTGAGTCGTTTTTTGATCGTGTTGCCGTCTGTCCAAGCAGAAACAAGATTCTTATCAGTGAAAAAACCATTTTTTATTAATATATTTCAATAATTTAAATCCTCCTTGATCGGAACCCTGTGGCTTGATCTTAGGCGGCGCGATAGAAAGCGCGCCATTAGTGACATCCTAAAAACGTGCTCTAAGGCGTGAAAAACTAGTGAGTGATAACGATGTTCCGGCCCGCCGCTTTGGCGCGGTACAGGCAATCGTCTGCACGGCGAATGAGATCACCCGGCGTGTCGTCGGGATGAGCAAATGCACTAACCCCGCCGATGCTCACGGTGACGTGACCAGACTCTATTGAAGACCCTTCGTGCTCGATCTTTTCACCACTGACCGCGCTACATAACCGCTCGCCGATCTGGTTGGCCACTTCCCTCGTTACACCCGGTAGCAGCAGAACGAACTCTTCACCTCCATAACGGGCGATAAAATCCTCGTAGCCGCGGGCATTGCTGCGAAGTGCCGAAGCGACCCGCTTCAGGCACATGTCTCCGGCAAGGTGGCCGTAGGTATCGTTATAGGCCTTGAAGAAATCAATATCGATAAGCAGCAACGCACAGTATCCACCACCTTCATCAATGAGGCGACGCCATTCTTGCTCTGCCCGGGTCTGGAACTCCCGACGGTTAGGAACCTGGGTAAGCGCATCGAATTTGGCATGCTGCTCCATGGAAAGTGTCTTACGCCGTTCTGCGACCAGTTTATCGAAACGCGCGCTAAGCACGCGTGCACTGCGGTCCATAGGCAGATACTCCGCAGCCCCGCTCTGAAGCGCGCGCATCTCGGCTTCATCAGAACCCCTTGCAGAAGCCACAATCCGGGTGACCCCCCGGGCACTCGCCATATCCGAGAGAAGATCAAAATCTTCGTCGGACGCAAATTCATATTCAATAAGCAGAAAGTCCACCGACTCATGCTCACTCAGCATATCGCGACAACGACTTGCATCTGAAAAATGCAGAACCTCACAGGAATCGCGGATGGTCTCCACCAACCGCCACAGATTCTCCAGAGAGCCAAAAACCAGTACGATGGGACGAGGTTGAAAAACGCAAACGTCGTCATTGACGAAAAAAGTACGCTCCCCATTTAGAAAATCGACCAGCGCTTCTTCCGTTGGCAGGCCGAGCAGAAGATTGTCGTTCGCCATACGCTTCATAATGGGAATACGACGATCAAAGTCTCGGCTGGTTTCCCACTCCTTCTGCCAGGCATCAAACTTTTCAGCCGGGGCTTCGGAAAACGCCGAGACATCCGCCACCCCCACGCCTGAAGCCACATCCTCCAGGGTATCCGGATCCGCGATGTCCCGGCCATCCACCCACAGGGCCCGGTAAAGGGCGAGGCGAGCCTTTACCTGTTGTTCCGGCGGCAGACGATCTAGACCTTGCATCAGCCGTGTTGCTGTCTCACTGCCCGGGCGGATTCTTGGCAGGTTCACAGGTACATCCGGGGCGCGGTGATGAATAGAAAAAATCTCGTTGGCGAGAAGACTCTGGTCCTCCATGGAAAAACTAGAAGCATCTAGATCGGGAGCGTGAACAATCAGACGCCATTCGACCCGATCCAGAAGATTCCAGGCCAAAAGGCGTTCATGCAGAGCAAAACAGAAAGGGCAATTGAGGTCGCCATAGACCACAATGTCGCCCGAAGCAAGCCCCCGAAAATCAGGCGGATTGCTTTCAGCAACAGTCACGGGAACGGGCCTTGCAGACATCTGCCATCAGAACGGTCTTATTCATTGGCCTTGCGGGACTTTCGCCGCCTTTCAAGGCCCACCGCCGCGGGCGGGAGTTCCTTGCTCTCCTCGGGAAGACTGTCAACAATCGACGCGAGAATGATCGAGGAGCGGATCGGCTCACGATAATGGAGCGGCAATGCAGCCCAAGCGCGCGCCAGCGCCAGTGCTTCGGCAGGCAGATCGTCTGACTTTGCCCATTGTTCTGATGCGTTTCTAGGGCCAACGCCGCTCCCAAGCCAATCGGGGTTAACGTTCAGCCACTCGGCGATCCTTTCGAGCCGATGGCGTCTTGGCAGTGCCTCGCCCTCAAGATATTTGCGTGCGGTGGTGAGACTCTTGGCCTGTGCTTCGCGGCGCAAGGGCTCAATCTCCACCGGCAGACGTGACCAACTACCTTCCCGGGCACCATGTCCAGCCTCAAGCATGGCGTCGGTAAGGCGTTCAGCAAACGCCCAGTAAGGCGCGTTGTCCTGATCCTGGGTCGAATCACTCATACACCGAAATCCTGATGGGTCGAGAGGCTGTCCAGAACAACATAACAACGGTTCGTCTCATCACCGGAAAATCCTTTGAGTAAATATCGGCAACTCGAGGAGGTCATGGAGATCAGCGCGTTCTACTCGCGAGCTTTAAGACTATCGATCCGAGCAATCAGGGTCGTGTCGCGCTTCTCAAAGAGGTCGGCTGAGTAGGGGATCACACAGGACCGGCCGTTGGCCTTGGCATAGTAAAGTGCGCGATCAGCATTTTTAAGAAGATCGTCTAGTGTCTCCCCATCTTTGCCGTATTCGGCCACTCCAGCGCTAAACGTGATATTGACCGTTTCTGTCTTCGGGGTAGCCAATTGCAGATCCCGTACCGCATCCAACGCACCCTGGAGGCTCCCCTTGGCAACGTCAGAGCTACCCGAATAATCAACGACACAGAATTCCTCGCCCCCGATACGCGCGAAGATGGCTTTGTCCGTCAACTGGGACCGAACCTGATCGGCAAAAGTCTTGAGAACAGAGTCGCCGAAGTCGTGACCATATTCGTCGTTATACCGTTTGAAATGATCAATATCGAGAATGCTGACCG
>JBMUHF010000205.1:0-5568 GCA_050302555.1 Arenicellales bacterium
AAATCTCGATCAGATCGAGACACCTCCACCACCCCCACCTGCTCCGCCTGCCCCAGACAAACCCGAATCCAGCGAAGGCCTATTGGCGCGGGTTTGGAAACGCTTGACCGGCGGAGGGGATGAAGCAGACCCAAAAAGCCAGCCTCGAAGGCGCGACCAGCGTCCCCGTGGTCGGTCCGACGCCCGCAGAAAACCACAGGGGCGACGCGATGACCGCCGTCGGGATGGGTCCCGCCAAAATCGTCGAACGAACTCAGACTCTAATCGCAACCGGAATCCGAACAACCGCCCGGAGGATAAGAGTCGTTCCGATGCGCAAGGAGATTCCGGTAGACCGCCTCAGCGGCGTTCGCGGGGCGGGAGAGGTCGTTCAGGGGGTCAGCGGCAGGGGGGGAACCGTCAAAGCCAGGCAGCGCGACCGGCGAGCCCGTCAGGCGACCAAGGCAATGACTCCGGAACCAGTAATCCAGGAAATGAGAAAACCGGGACCACCGGCTAACCCGAGCACTCAGTCGGATCGGATAAATAGCGCACACGTCTCTACGTGGGACGTGTGCGGAAACATGTCTGCTACGGCTAACTTATCCAGTTGGTAGTCCCCTGACTCTATGAGGCAGGCGGCGTCACGGGCGAACGTCGCGGGGTTACAGGAAACGTATGCAATCCTCTGCGGTTTAATCTTTATTTTGAGCACGTTTAGGATATCGAGCGCGCCGCTCCGGGGCGGATCAACGAGTACTCGCGAGAAATATTCCGGTTGCCAGTCCGCTAAAGACTCCCCATAGAGATCGCGCACCTCAAAAGTAACATTGTTGATGTTATTTTCTTTTGCGTTATTTCGGGCTTGGTCAACAAGGGCCTCATCACCCTCGATGCCAATCACCCTATTTGAACCCCCCGCCAGCGCCAGAGAGAAATTACCCAGGCCGCAAAAAAGATCGAGGACATTTTCCTGGTCGTCAGGTCGCAGCCAGTCGGCAATCAGTTCGACGATGCGTTCGTTTATCTCACCGTTGACCTGAATAAAGCTCGTAGCGGAAAACCTAACTTTTAGTTTAGAACTCTTTAACGTGTAGGACAGGTCGGACGTGGGCTCGCCGGATATTGGCCTCACTGTCTCTGGTCCCTTAGCCTGTGTATAGATCCCCAGCCCCTGTTCTGCTCCAAAGCGGTGCAACAGCGATAAGTCGTCATCGGTAAGAGCAGTTAAGTGCCGGAAGACCAACGCGGTCCCATTCTCACCGGCCGCCACTTCAATTTGCGGTATCCGGTCAGGAGCGCTGAGCCGCGCGACGAGTTCTGGCAACTTTGGGAGCACACGATCGACCGACTCATGAACCACCGGACAGGTCGTAAGTGGAGTAACGAAACTCTTGTGTCGCTCCCGAAACCCGACCAGCACACCCCCTTTTTTCGGAACGAGTCTGACGCCAAGTCTGGCGCGCCGGCGGTAGGACCAGGGGTCGGAGTTGATCTCCATAATCTTGCTGGGTGGCTCGACGGCGAAGCCACGCAATGTCTCGACAACCGTGGCCTTTTTAAAAGCGAGCTGTTGGGAATAACTCAGATGCTGCAATACGCACCCTCCACAGACCCCAAAAGCGGAACAACGCGGATCCACTCTATCGGGGGAGATCTCGAGGACCTGCTCGGTGATGCCCAGCGAGTACTTCCGTTTGCCTCGGATCGGTTTGACCCTTACAGTTTCCCCGGGTAGCGCGCCTTCAATAAACCAGACCTTTCCTTCGACACGGGCAATACCGCGACCATCGTGACTTAGACCCTCTATTTTTGCAGTAAAAGGCTCTTTCGAATTACCCGCCACGAGCATTCGCCTGCCATTGTCCTAGAAACTCTGTCAGGTGCCCTTCCGTGGATTCGCCGAGCAGTTCCACCAGGCGCTGCGCTTCCCGCGCGTATCCACTTTCATCTAGTTTGCCCCGGAGCTTCTCGAACTGCAGATAAATCAGATAGGTGTTGAGGACGTCAGTTTCGCAATAGGCACGAATTTCGTCTATCTTGCCATCCCGATAAGCGTCCCATACACGACCTCCGCTCATTCCCATTTTGCCGGGTAATCCAAGCATGACGGCAATCGACTCCAAAGAACTAAACGCCCTTGGTTGGAAGCCTGAAAGAACATCCATCAGATCAACGTGGCGGCCGTGATAGCGGTTTAGATAATTGTTGTATTTGAAGTCGCGAATCTCGTCCCCGCTCTCCCAATACAGTGGCGCCGCGACCCCATGCTTTAGGGAACGATAGTGAATCACCGGCAGGTCAAACCCGCTACCGTTCCAACTTATTAATATTGGTCGGAATTTTTCGATTCCATCAAAGAACCGTTCTAGCAGCTCACGTTCCGTGGAATCAACAGACCCTAGAGACCAGACCTTGAGGTTTTCCGGACTCCTCAGAACTGCCGAGATCGCGACGATGCGATGTTCCGGATGAGCGAGAAAGTCGCTGCCACCTGTCTTTTGGACGCGAAGAGTTCGCATGGCACGGCCAACATCTTGATCATTTAAATCATGAAGCCCATAAAGACGCCGCCCAGACTCGACGTCAGGCACGGTTTCTATGTCAAACACAAGGCTAGTTCCAATGAGCATGAAATTCCTCTCGACGTCTTTCCTGCAGCGCAGCAGTTAACTGCGGCTCACTCAACTCAAAATTGCATCGCGCACGGCCGACAAGGTAGGAGCCACCCGGACCGGCTCGGGACTTTGGGATATCGCCGTATCAGGGTCTTTCAGGCCTTGGCCGGTCAGAGTGCAAACAATAGTCGCACCATCCTCAATGCCGCCTTCATCCATTACCGCCATCAATCCGGCGACCGATACTGCAGACGCCGGTTCGCAAAATAGTCCTTCACGGCAGGCCAAGAATTTTTGGGCCCTCAGAATTGCCTCATCATCGCGGGACAGAAACCATCCTCCGGAGCCCTCTCTCGCCTGTTGGGCGAGCTCCCAGGATTGGGGGTTGCCGATTCGGATTGCAGTTGCCACCGTTTCGGGATCCGACACCGGACCACCCGAGACGAAGGGCGCAGCCCCCGCAGCTTGGCACCCCACCATCGCCGGCCGAGTGTCTGCTTTTCCGAAATCGTAGTATTCTGTGTATCCCATCCAGTACGCGCTGATATTGCCCGCATTTCCAACCGGAAGGAAGTGGTAGTCTGGAGCCCTTCCCAGGGTGTCGACAATTTCAAACGCAGCGGTCTTTTGCCCTTGAAGTCGAAAGGGATTCACTGAATTCACCAAGGTCAAAGGCGCCTGTTCCGGCATAGCCTTCACGATACCCATCCCGTCATCGAAGTCTCCAGTGATTTGGATCACCTTCGCACCATGCATCATGGCTTGCGCTAGTTTTCCCAGAGCAATTTTCCCGTCCGGAATCACCACGAAAGCCTTGATCCCCGCGCGCGCGGCATAGGCCGCCGCCGCGGCAGATGTATTTCCAGTGGATGCGCAAATGACCGCGTCGCTCCCTTCGTGCACTGCCATCGTCAGGGCGACTGTCATCCCCCTGTCCTTGAACGACCCTGTGGGGTTGGCCCCTTCGACCTTGGCGAAGACTTCGATTCCGCGGTCGGGGTCGCTCAGAGAGTCCAAACGAACGAGCGGAGTGCTCCCTTCATTGAGACTGATCCACCGGGCGTTTGCGGGAACCGGCAGGTAGTCGCCATAACGCGCAATCAGGCCCGCGTCGGTAGACCGATAGGCAGAAGAAGGAGTCACCATGATCTCAGTTAAGCGCCTCAAGGCGAATACGAACTACTGGCGCAGAACTAACGTCCAACTTCTCGACCTCAGTGACGGCTTCAGCTACATCCGCCTCCCGAGCGCAATGGGTGACAATCACTACTGGCACAACACCATCTTCGTCGCCAAACCCCTTTTGGCTGATGACTCTGATACTGACTCCTCGCTGACCTAGGATCCGCGTCACTTCGGCCAGTACACCGGGCTCGTCGCGCACGGACAGGCGCAAATAATGTGCGCATTCGATTTCCGTGATCGGTAAGGGATGGGGCTCGGCCAATTCGTCCGGCTGAAACGCGAGATGGGGGACCCGGTTACCGGGATCAGCCGTCAGCGTCCGGACAACATCTACGAGATCAGCGACCACCGCTGACGCCGTGGGTTGCGCCCCAGCCCCGGCGCCGTAATGCAGGGTATCACCAACAGCGTCGCCGTGAATTAGAACGGCGTTCATCACACCGGAAACACTGGCGAGCAGTTGGTCTTTCTGGACAAGGCAGGGATGTACTCGCAGGTCCAAGCCTCGCTCTTCTTTTCGGGCAATTCCTAGATGCTTGATACGGTACCCGAGTTCATCGGCATAAGTGATGTCCTGTTGACGTAAGTGTTGAATGCCTTCGATGTGTACGGAACTGAAATTCAGATGGGTGCCAAATGCAATCGACGCGAGAATCGTGAGCTTGTGAGCCGCATCAATTCCCCCGACATCAAAATAGGGATCAGCCTCTGCGTAACCCAGCCGCTGCGCCTCACTCAGTACGACGTCATACTCAAGCCCCTGTTCCCGGATCTCGCTTAGGATAAAGTTGCAGGTTCCGTTGAGAATGCCCGCGACGCCGTCTATCCGGTTGCCTGCAAGGCCTTCTCTGAGCACTTTGATCACCGGAATTCCCCCAGCGACCGCCGCTTCAAAGGCTATGACCAATCCAGCTTCAGACGCCTGGGCAAAAAGTTCGTTCCCGCGAGTGGCGATCAGAGCCTTGTTGGCCGTAACGACGTGTTTTCCATGCTGTAGCGCTGTTGCGACGACTTGATAGGCAGTTTCCTCGCCCCCCATCAACTCGAGGACGACATCGACCTCTGGATCGGAGGCGACTGAAAATGGGTCTTGGGTGAGCGAAATGGCCGCCGTGTTGCAGTCACGCGACCGACTCAGGTCCCGGACGGCTGCACGGGTAACGGTGATCTCGCGTCCGGCGCGACGGGCAATTTCGAGTGCATTTCGGGAAAGAACGTCTACCGTGCCTGCACCGACAGTCCCAAGTCCAACCACACCAACATTAACAGGTTTCATATAATTTGCCGCATTCTCGGTAAGAACGATGTTCCCAAGTTAGGGTCTCAAACCCGGATTTTATCCCAATCTAAACAGGGCCAGAGGTACCTACCACCTCGACCGGGGAAGTGAGAACGACGTTCCTTAATAGGCTAGCGACATGGACCTTGAAACGGAAGCAATAGACGGAAGATCTACGATCTCTTCCTACGCCTCTGACGGTGTTGTCGTTGGTGGAAAAACACTCACCGAAAGTTTCATCCTCACGCCATACGCCGACCCAGTGCCTTGGGGTGTCGATCAATTCTCGGATCTCTCTGCTTCCCTTCTGGGCAAGCTTTGTGCGATGGATTGCGAGGTGCTACTCGTGGGTACCGGACTGAATCAGGTCTTTCCATCTCCCGAATTGAGCAGAGTGCTTGCGACACACGGCCAGAGTGCTGAGTTTATGAACTCCCGTGCGGCATGTAGCACCTTTAACGTGCTCTCTCTGGATGATCGCCGCGTAACGGCAGCAATCATCCTGCC
>JBMUHF010000206.1:0-2544 GCA_050302555.1 Arenicellales bacterium
GAAAAGGCGGGCCGGATCTATGACGGCAATTATTTTCCGGATGAAACACTGAGCGCGATCCGCGAACTGATTGTAGCCATCAAAGGCCCTTTGACAACGCCCGTCGGCGGGGGTTTTCGCTCGTTGAATGTATCACTGCGCCAGGCACTCGATCTTTATGCGTGCGTCCGGCCGGTGCGTTACTACTCGGGTGTGCCTTCCCCCATGAAAGAGCCCGAAAAAGTTGATGTGGTGATCTTCCGCGAAAACACCGAAGACGTCTACGCAGGCCTTGAATACGAATCTGGCACGGAAGATAACGTCCGACTGGCGCGATTTCTACGCCAGGAGATGGGCGCTGAGTTTTTCGAAGATGCGGGTCTTGGGGTCAAGCCGATCAGCCCCTTTGGCTCCAAGCGACTGGTGAGAAAGGCCATCCAGTACGCGATTGATAATCACCGTGAAAGCGTTACCCTAGTCCACAAAGGTAACATCATGAAGTTCACCGAAGGCGCCTTTCGCACCTGGGGTTACGAACTCGCGAAAGAGGAATTTGGCGACCAGGTGGTTACCGAAGAAGAACTATACGCGGTACATGGCGGCAAAACCCCGGCGGGCAAGGTCATTATCAAGGATCGCATCGCCGACATCATTTTTCAGTTGTTGCAATTGCGACCCGCCGAATTTGATGTGATCGCGACCATGAATCTCAACGGGGATTATCTTTCCGATGCCGCAGCCGCTGAGGTTGGGGGTATGGGCATTGCCCCAGGCGCCAACACGGCCGACCACGTCGCGGTATTTGAGGCCACCCACGGAACCGCACCCAAATACGCCGATCAGGACAAGGTGAACCCTTCCTCCCTGATCTTCTCAGGCGTGATGATGCTGGAGTACATGGGGTGGCGCGAGGCGGCAGATCTCATCAATGCAGCCTACCCGCGAGTCATCCAGGAAAAATTTGTCACCTACGACTTCGCAAGACTTATGGACAATGCACACACCGTATCGACCAGCACCTTTGCAGATGCTCTGATCGCGCGGATTACCGGCGATCCGGAAGATCTTGCCCGCTATGAACAGGAGCGACGTGAGACACTGCAGAAAGAACGCGAGGCCCGCGAGGCCAGGCGGGTAAGCGACCCTATGGCCGCAATGAAAGAATCGGGCCGACAACCGTCGACAGCGGCGGGCATCATGTCGCCGCTCAAGAGTGTGCCAGACAGTACCAGCGTGGCCGACGCCTTACAGAAAATGCGTGACCTCGGAATGCGCTCGATCATGATCGAGCCCGATGCCAGCGGCCAATGGGGTATCGTGACGCAACGCGACGTGGTTACCAAGGTGCTTGGCGCCAATGCTTCTGTCAATGACATCACTGTTGGGGCCATCGCGAACCGCAAGCTTTTTAGCATTCCCGCGGACGCTACGTTACCCATGGTGGCAGAGGCTCTGCGTCACTACGATGTGCGCCGTCTGGTAGTGGAAGCCAAGGGCACACCTATCGGCATCGTCTCGCAAACCGACCTCATTCAGGTGATTGAGGAATTTGACTGGGGCTGGGGTCTACACGAATAGGCACGTTCGCGTTCACGCTTCGCTGTCGTGTACACTGAGTCGCGTTTTTCTTTAGCAGAGCGTGGACCAATATGGCAGCCGCGAAAAAAGCAGTCCTCATCACCCACGGTGGCGATGGCCCGCAAAACGCGGACCATGCCTCTAAGACGCTCGCGCAACTTGGCTATGAACTGGACTGGCGTATGCCGGATCAGGGCATGGCGTTACCTGAGATTGACGAGTCGATTGCTATCACCGTGATTTACGGTGGCGGCAAGCCCGCTGACGAAAAAGACTGGCATACCAACCGGTATCCGTGGCTTGGTACAGAAATCTCGTTTGCCAAAAACTGCGTTGCTGCCGGGATCCCAACGGTCGGTTTCTGTCTTGGGGGGCAGATCATTGCCCGTGGCTTTGGCAGTGTTATTGGACCCAACCCTGAGGGCCGTGCTGAATTTGGCTACTACACGCTAAAGCCCACAGAAGTTGGCAAAGACCTGCTTCCCAATCACTTTCGGGTAACGCAGGCACACTATCACGGATTTTCCGCACCTGATGGCGCCACGATTCTTGCCAGTACCGACGCCTTTTCTTGCCAAGGATTCGCTATGGGTGAAACGACATACGGTTTTCAATTTCATCCGGAATGTTCTTGGCAGAACTTTCAACGATGGCAGGACAAATGCCAGTCGCTCTATGCGCTTTCGGGTAGCCAGACCCGGGAAGAGCAGAATCAGCTTGCTGGGGAGGCACACTCTGCCCAAGCCAAGTGGCTGGAACAGTTTCTAGATCAACTGGTCGGGCCGGCGTAATCACTGACATCATTCGACGCGTCGCAGCACGCACTTAATTGGTATCGAGATCTTCGAGATCATGCTAAGTATCCAGAACGAATTTGATCCTCTGCAGCACGTCATAGTGGGAACAGGGATCGGCATGAAACCTGAGGCCGATCCTACACTTCAGCAAGGGCTGCCAGAGACGAGCAACCTCTACACCCAACCTGAT
>JBMUHF010000207.1:0-3830 GCA_050302555.1 Arenicellales bacterium
AACATTCTGGTTATGGACGCAACCTCGGCCCAGGCAAGTCAGCGGGATATTGAAAATCACAAGCGGCGCCTCGCTCGTTCCCAGCAGGAGGCTCGGGAGGACTATAACCTTCGCCGAAATGAAGAACTGGCAAGACTTCAGTCGCTGGTGCGGGAGGTAATTGTTGAAATTGCCAGAGCGGGAGCTTTTGATCTGGTGGTCGAGCAAGCCGTTTACGTTAGCGACGCAATCAATATTACGGATCTCGTTCTTGAGCGCCTCGCTGAACTACGTTGAGTTAAAGGGAGGGCGCCATCATGCTTAGATTGCTGCAGAAGCGCCTACCCCGGGGCGGGGTCAGTAGTTCACCAAAATAAAATTTGTGGAAACAGAAATAGACATTCACCGGATTCGGGAGATTCTTCCGCACCGATATCCCTTCCTGCTGATTGATCGCGTCCTAGAGGTCGTGGCCGGAGAGCGGCTTCGAGCTCTTAAGAACGTAACGGCGAACGAACCTTTTTTTGATGGACATTTCCCACATCGACCGGTGTTTCCCGGAGTCCTGATGCTCGAAGGTATCGCCCAGGCATCGGCGATACTCGTTAGCCTGATCATTGACGCCAAGGCCAGTCAGAAAAACGTATACCTGTTTGCCGGTGTGGACAAGGCCAGGTTTAAGGCGCCGGTTGAACCCGGAGATCAAATGATTATTGATGTTAGCCTAGAAGCTCAGCGCCGTGCGTTATGGAGATGCTCAGGGATCATTACAGTTGACGGCAAAGTCGTGTGCGCGTCGGACGTCTTGTTCACTCACAGGCCCATCGAGTGATTGACGATCGGGCGGTAGTGCACGCTGGAGCCAAGCTGGCATCGGACGTAACCGTCGGACCGTTTTCGGTGATTGAAGACGATGTGATCATAGGCTCCCGGACCAAGATCGATTCTCACGTAATCATCCGATCAGGAACGAATATAGGGCAGGATAACCGTATCTACTCATTTGCCTCGGTTGGGGAAGACCCCCAGTTTGCAGGGTATAACGGGGAACCGACCCGCCTCGAGATTGGCGACGCAAACGTCATCCGCGAGTACGTTACATTGAATCGGGGATCGAGCTCTAGCCGAGGGATGGGCGTGACCAAGGTCGGGAGTCATAACTTTCTTATGGCTTACAGTCACATCGCCCACGATAGCACCTTGGGTGACCATATTATCTTTGCCAACGGCGCGAGCCTTGCTGGACATGTGGAAGTGGGTGACTATGCCATTCTTGGGGGGTTCACACTGGTACATCAGTTCTGCCGCGTGGGGCAACACTCCCTGACTGGGATCGGCACGGTCTGCTTGCAGGATGTAGCACCTTTTCTGATAGCCGCCGGCAATCCGGCCAAGACCTATGGCGTCAATGTCCGGGGTTTGCGTAGACGCGATTTCACTGAGGACGCAATAAGCGAACTTCGTAAGGTGTATAGACAAAGATTCCGCGCGAAAACGGTTGATGCGGAGGACGAAGAAGAGGATACGGGCGGCCCGCCAGGCTACCCGGAGGTTAATATTTTGATCCGGTTCCTGTCTCAATCAGAACGGGGCGTGATTCGCTGAGGCTCGCATTTGGCGCCAACCTTTCGACTCGGAGTTGTCGCGGCTGAGCCCTCTGGCGATCGACTCGGCGCCGGAGTGGTGTCCGCTCTCAAGACTCGTATCACCTCGTTGGAATTACGGGGGATCGGTGGTCCGCAGCTGGCCAATCTCGGACTGGAGTCGGCTTGTGACATTCATGATCTTTCCGTCATGGGTGTTGAAGACCTGATCCGGAAATTGCCGAACGCGCTTCGAGTGCGAAGGCAATTACTCCGTGATTTTCGCTCCGACCCTCCGGATCTCTTTCTGGGTATTGATTCCCCGGACTTCAATCTTAGTCTGGAGCGCCGACTTCGGCTTACTGGAATCCCCGTCATTCACCTGGTGAGCCCGACCGTCTGGGCCTGGCGAAGTTATCGGGTCGGCAAGATACGTCGCGCGGTCGATCGGATTTTGGTGCTCTTCCCATTCGAAAAGGATTTTTATGAAGAGCGAGGCGTGGCTGCTACCTTCGTTGGTCATCCCGCGGCGCAAGAAACAGCCGGAATAACCAAAGCATCCGCCAGAAGCCGGCTCGGAATTTCGTCATCGACTCAGGTTCTATCCATCCTTCCCGGAAGTCGTGAGTCGGAAATTCGTCATCTCGCAGACACCTTCGTGGGCTGTATGCGCGTGCTGGCCCGGAGGAGGCCAGATCTACGCTTCCTGATTCCGTTTGCGAGTGACCGTGTTCGGCAACAATTCCTTAATTTGGTATCCCTAGAGGGGTTCGCAGACCGGGTAACACTACATGATGGCCAGGCACGCCTTTGTCTTGGTGCCAGTAATGGGGCGCTTTTGGCTTCTGGAACCGCGGCGCTAGAGGCCGCATTGGTGGGGTGTCCGATGGTGGTCGCATATCGTGTATCCAACCTGTCCTACCGAATCGCAACCGCCTTAGCCTCGACCCGCACGGTGTCTATGCCCAACCACCTTATGCCAGCTCCTCTTGTTCCAGAATTCCTGCAGCACGATGCAAATGAAGGAAAACTGGTTCCTGCTATCGAACGACTATTGGACGATGATGCCGCTACCCAAAAAATGCGGCAGGGTCTCGCCTTAATCCAACAGGATCTTAATTTTGATACCAATGCCAAGATCGTCGACGCAGTCTTGCAGATGGCCCGACGCCGATGACCCGGGCGAGCCCTCTCCTTGTTGCCGGAGTGGATGAGGCGGGGCGCGGGCCGTTGGCAGGACCGGTTGTGGCCGCGGCTGTTGTTCTACCCCAAGGTTACGACGATGAGATCATTGCGGACTCGAAAAGACTTTCTCCCGGTAAAAGAGAGCAGGCTAACCAGCTAATCCGGAACAATGCGCTCGCGTGGTCGATAGGCGCTGCTAGCAGTGGGGAAATTGACAGACATAATATTCATCAGGCCACTCTGATTGCGATGCGTCGGGCGGTTCTTGGCCTGCATCCGAGGCCCGACATTGTGATTGTCGATGGGCGTTTCCTTCCAGACGTGCCTTATCCTGGGAAAGCAATGGTGCGGGCCGATGCAAGTGAACCCGTGGTTTCGGCAGCGTCGATCGTGGCCAAAGTGTTTCGCGACCACTACATGGTTTTTTTGGGTCGGAAGTATCCACGGTATGGATTTTGCCAACACAAAGGGTATCCTACTGCTATGCATTTTGATGCCCTAAACACCTTCGGGCCCTGCCCGGAACACCGCCGATCTTTTACCCCTGTTGCTCGAGCCCTTAATGGTGGGCTCCAGGCAGAATCCGCATGACGGAAACCGCGTTGAATTTAGCTCCGCCTTTTGTTCACCTGAATGTTCATACGGAATATTCTCTGGTCGACGGGATTTGCCGGGTTCGGGATCTGGCCCGAGCGGTGAGAGAAGCTGGAATGCCGGCGGTGGCAATGACGGATGTATCCAACCTTTACGCGACGGTAAAGTTTTATCGCGCCTGCGTGGAGGCTGGTGTCAAACCTTTATTTGGGGTTCAGCTCGACGTCACTGATGGGAAACAAGGCAAGTCAGCGGGACAGATTACCCTGCTTTGTCGCAACAATAAGGGCCTGCGGGCGCTCAGTCATCTTTTGACCGAGATATATACCCAGCCACGGTCTACGCAAGCGCTCTCGGTCGATCGGACCCGCCTCGCTGATTGTGGCGCAGACATAATTGGGCTGTCAGGGGGTATGGACGGTGATATCGGGCGGTGCCTACGTTCAGGATTGACCGAGGAAGCAGCCGAGTTATTGGGCGAATACCAGC
>JBMUHF010000208.1:0-11411 GCA_050302555.1 Arenicellales bacterium
TAAAAGTAGGAACTGAGTGACTACCGTGGTGACTATTGAGTAAAACTGATTAAAAGTGCTATACAGTCTTCTGTTTTTGAACGCCGAAGTGGTGGAACTGGTAGACACGCCGTCTTGAGGGGGCGGTGGCGCAAGCCGTGCCGGTTCGAGTCCGGCCTTCGGCACCAAGATCAGAAGTTACCGGCGGAAGTTTTTTTGCTTCCGGCCTGGACCCGTGAGAAACCCGAGGGCGATATCAATGCGCTCTAACCAGATGGCCTGCCCGCCGATACTGAATACCGTCAATAATCTTGTCTGTCAGGGCGGGATCTGGCGGCACGCAACCGAGGCCCAGGGGCTCGATTACAGTGACGGCCTGCGGCAAGAGGCTGGCCTGCGCCAGAGGCTTGAGGAGGCTGACGACCTCTCTTGGAACTCTCCGGAAGTTGGCCCACCGTATGACAGTTGGGCGCAGGAATATCATCTTTCAGACCTGCGAGCCAACCTCCTTCGTGGTCTGAAACTTCCAGGTTCGGCCCAGGTGCTCGAGATCGGTGCAGGGTGCGGGGCGGTCACGCGATACCTAGGCGACGCCGGGTGTCGGGTTGACGCCGTCGAAGGTGGGTCCGTGCGGGCTGAACTAGCGCGTGACCGCTGCGGCGGGCTGGATCAGGTTTCCATTATTCATTCCAACTTCCACCAATTGAACCTGCCAGATCATCACTATGACCTCGCACTATTCATCGGCGTTCTGGAATATGCGCAGCGCTTTGCACCTTCAGGCTTATCTGCAAAAAAAGCTGTCCTTCAGATGCTCAGAAAAGCGATGGACGCGCTCTCACCAACAGGCCAGGTAATCATCGCAATTGAAAACCGGGTGGGGGCGAAGTATCTGACCGGTTGGCCTGAGGATCACCTCGGCACGTCCTGGACGGGAATCGCTGGATACCCAGAACGACAAGGCGTCCAGGAAGGTATTCGTACGTTCGACAGATCGGAATGGGAGAGTCTGTTCACAGAACTCAACTTGAAATCTAGATTTTTCTTTCCGCTACCAGATTACAAGTTACCTAAAGCTGTTATCAGCGACAGTGGTGTCGACGCCCCCGGTGTTGAGTCGATATGGGGTAGACATGTCTCGGTCAACCGTACCCCCGTTGCGCCACCATCTGCGCCGGCAAGATTTCAACAAAATGCGTTGTATCGTTCAGGGTTATTTGCCACTTGTGCGGACTCTTTTGGGATTGTGTTGGCCAACACGGACGAAGCGTTGGAAGAGGTGATGCCGTATGACTGGATCGTTTTCGAAGATCCCGCGATAGGCGTCGAAGAGGGGATAAGCCTTACCCGAGGGGCCAGCGCTCTTTCGTCTTTTCCAGATAGTCAAGCATCAGCTGAAGTTGTTACCCTGCCTAGGGGTGAACCCCTCTTTCAGTACTGGTTGCGATGCGCAGTCGCGAGCCATGATCGGGACAGCTTCTTAAGGCTTGTGTCTGAACAGTTGTCGAGCGCGGTCAGAGCCGGCAATTTGTCCGCCGCTTGCGCGTTGTTAGTCAATGATACGGGAGAGATTCTGGCGGAGCCTTTCCCGTGGCCAGATGCCAGGAGCAAGGGAAATACAGGAGACGTATACGGATGGGCGGAGACAGTGCTCGACCAGTTCTTCCGCCTTGCAAAGACCGATTTTGAGAGTCTGCCCAAGATGGGAGAGTGGGAAGGTGAGGGGGGAGTTAAACGAGGGGTGCTCGACCAATTGAAACGAGACTTAGAGCATCGTATGGATTCGCCTGATCGACTCACTTTTCCTGCAATTTATTGGACATCCAGGACAGAAGGTTTTTCGGAAAAGCGAAAGTCTGTGGTGCGCTGTCCTGTCGAGGGCGCACAATCTCTCATTTTTTCCTTGCCGGAACCCGTAAGCTCAAATATGTTCCTGCGTTTTGATCCCTCAGATCATAATATTGAAACATCCAAGCAGGCTGTTATTGTAGAGGCATTGTGTGCCTACGCCGGGGATGATGAGAACGGTGTTGATTTGATGCCGGCCCTGACAGGGGGTGATGCGGGTCTGACGCATCAGTTGAGCATCGTGACACACGGCAATTCGGTCGTCCTCGATATCCAGGGAAATGATCCCTGGGTTGTGATTGATCTTGCTTGTATTGGCCTGGCGCCCGGGGTCGAGTTCGAGCGGGTCGAGGCCAGGTTGAAATGGTGCGCAAACGAGTAGATGTTGTAGAGTTTCTGAGAAAGTCTGTCGATTGACCGTCTACATGCAGGCGACTAGAATCTCGCTTTACTTTTCCGGCCGCTTTTAGCGGATTTTCCTCAGTCGAGTGCTCGCAAATTATCTCCCTGTACTCCTGTTCCTGCTGACCGGAATAGTGATTGGCGTGGTCGCGCTTGCGGCCGGGCGGGTATTGAGTCCGCGTAACCCGTATCCCGCCAAACTCTCTGCCTACGAGTGCGGCTTTGAGGCATTTGAAGACACCCGGATGAAGTTCGACGTTCGCTACTATCTCGTGGCGATCCTGTTCATTATTTTTGACCTGGAGATCGCCTTCTTATTCCCCTGGGCGATTGTTCTGGATGAGATCGGCGTCTTCGGCTTTTGGGCGATGATGATTTTCCTCGGAGTTCTGGTCGTGGGCTTCATCTATGAGTGGATGAAAGGGGCGCTGGAGTGGGAGTAAGAGCCTATGGCTATTGAGGGAGTTATGTCGCAAGGGTGGGCGACCGCTCGGCTTGACGACCTGATTAATTGGGCGCGTACCGGGTCCATGTGGCCGATGACTTTCGGTCTCGCGTGTTGCGCGGTCGAGATGATGCACGCTGGTGCATCGCGCTATGATCTTGACCGCTTTGGCATGATCTTCAGACCCAGCCCACGGCAGTCTGACGTAATGATCGTGGCCGGAACTCTAACCAACAAGATGGCACCCGCCTTGCGGCGGGTTTATGACCAGATGCCTGAGCCACGGTGGGTGATCTCAATGGGGTCGTGTGCCAACGGGGGTGGGTATTATCACTACTCGTATTCTGTCGTTCGTGGATGCGATCGTATTGTCCCGGTTGATGTGTATATCCCAGGTTGTCCACCGACGCCCGAGGCCTTGATGTACGGCATTATTCAGTTGCAAAAGAAGATCAAGCGTGACGACACCATCGCCCGCTAACGGTCCGGACTACGGAGACGTTGGGCATCCCGGGGATGAGTATCTTTCGGAGTGGGCAGGGAGATTCGACGCAACGGTCTCCTCGGCCTATGGAGAACAGACCGTTGTGGTTGAGCTTCACGCGGTCTATGACTTGTTGCGGGCCCTGCGAGATGATCCCATCACCCGCTACGAGCAACTTATTGATCTATGCGGTGTCGACTACCGTGACGACAGTTCGTCAACCGGTAGCCATCCGGACCGCTTTGCCGTTGTCTACCATCTTTTGTCGGTGAGTCGAAACCAAAGACTCCGGGTAGTGGTTTACTTGCCCGAGGAGAGCCCCCGTGCCCCAAGTGTAATATCAATCTGGGCTTGTGCTGACTGGTACGAGAGGGAGGCATTTGATCTTTTTGGCATTCTCTTTGATGGGCACCCAGATCTTCGTCGACTGCTGACAGACTACGGGTTCATTGGTTACCCGATGCGCAAGGATTTCCCGCTTAGTGGCCATGTCGAGATGCGCTTTGATGAAGCAAAAGGGCGTGTTGTTTACGAGCCTGTCTCAATCGACCCAAGGGTAACGGTCCCCCGTGTCATCCGACGTGAGTCAGTCGAATGAGCGAGATCCGAAATTACACGATGAACTTCGGACCACAGCACCCGGCAGCGCACGGGGTGTTGCGTCTTGTGATGGAGATGGACGGAGAAGTCGTGGAGCGAATTGATCCGCACATCGGCCTTTTGCACCGTGGCACTGAAAAGCTCGCCGAAAGCAAGCCCTATAACCACAATATCGGCTACATGGACCGCCTCGATTACGTGTCGATGATGTGCAACGAGCATGCTTATGTTCTTGCAATAGAAAAACTGCTCGGCGTGACCCCACCACTCAGGGCCCAGTACATACGAGTGATGTTCTCGGAAATTACTCGGATCCGTAACCACCTGCTGTGGATTGCTGCCCACGGGTTGGATATCGGGGCGATGGCGGTATTTCTTTATGCATTCCGTGAGCGGGAAGATCTATGTGACGTGTACGAGGCTACTTCTGGCGCGCGCTTACACGCTGCTTATTTTCGTCCTGGGGGTGTGTATCGCGACCTGCCTGATCGGATGCCCAAATATGAGGCGTCGAGGGTGCATTCGGAAGATGAAATTCGGACGAAGAATGTCAATCGAGAGGGTTCGGTGCTGGACTTCATTGAGTCCTTTGTCGAGCGTTTCCCTGGTTGTGTAGATGAGTATGAGAACCTTCTGACTGATAACCGCATCTGGAAGCAGAGAACGGTCGATATCGGGGTGGTCAGTCCGGAGCGGGCGATGCAGTTGGGTTTTACCGGCCCGATGTTGAGAGGTTCGGGCGTGGAATGGGATCTTCGGCGCAAACAGCCCTATGAGGTCTATCCTGAACTTGATTTTGATATTCCGGTCGGCGTTACGGGCGATTGCTATGACCGGTATCTGGTCAGAGTTGAGGAGATGCGACAGTCCAATCACGTTATCCGTCAGTGTATCGACTGGCTGCGTCAGCATCCAGGTCCGGTGATGATCGACGATCATAAACTTACACCGCCGGAGCGGGGCGATATGAAGGAGGACATGGAGTCCCTTATTCATCATTTCAAACTATTTACAGAGGGTTACAGTACGCCACCCGGTCAGGTGTATCAGGCCGTCGAAGCACCTAAAGGAGAGTTCGGCATCTATATTGTTTCGGACGGCGCCAACAAGCCTTATCGCCTGAAGATTCGCGCGCCCGGGTTCGCACATATCGCGTCATTGAACGAGATGGCCCAAGGCCACATGTTGGCGGACGTCGTTGCGATCATTGGAACGCAGGATATCGTTTTTGGAGAGGTGGACCGATGACGGCGGACTCGGGTGGAATACTTTCGCAGTCCATCATTCAAAAGATCGAGGTGGAAGCAGGGAAATACCCCTCCCGTCGCGCCGCTGTGAAATCAGCCCTGCGTTATGCCCAGGCAGAGCATGGCTGGATTAATGAGGCCGTGGTCGGCGCCGTTGCGGAGGTGTTGAATCTGGAGCGGATTGAAGTTTTCGAAGTCGCAACTTTTTACGACATGTTCTACACACGCCCGGTGGGCCGGTTTCCCGTGCGGGTGTGTACTAATGTTTCATGCCTTCTTCGAGGAGCTGACAACATTATGGACTCCTTGTGTGAGCGTCTCGGTGTCGAGGCGGGCGCGACCACGCCAGATGGGCGCTTTACAGTGTTTCCTGCAGAATGTCTCGGGGCGTGTGGGGGTGCACCGATGATGTCGGTGGGCGATGATTATCACGAAGACCTCACTACAGAAGGTCTCGATGCCATCCTGGAGCGCTACCGATGAGTCCGCTGTGTGAGATCCGCGTTTGCCTGCCTCCTCAGGGGCTCGACATGCCGTGGACCTTGGCGTCCTACCGTGAGCGTGGTGGGTACGAGGCGTGGGAGGAGGTTTTGAGGAAACAGACGCCCCGGGAAGAGATTATCGAAATCATTAAATCCTCTGGCCTGCGCGGCCGTGGCGGCGCCGGTTTTCCGACAGGTCTTAAGTTGAGCTTTATGCCCCGAGATGCGGCTGGGCAGAAATACATCGTATGTAACTCCGATGAAAGCGAACCCGGCACATTTAAGGATCGCGACATTCTCCGATTCAATCCCCATCAGGTCATTGAAGGGATGGCCCTCGCCGGGTATGCCATCGGGGCGACGGTGGGCTTTAACTACATTCGGGGTGAGTATCACGAGCCTTGGCAGCGTTTTGAATCGGCGCTGGATGAGGCGCGTGAAGCGGGTCTTTTGGGCAACGACCTTCTTGGATCTGGGATTGAGTTCGAACTGCACAGTCAGCGGGGCGCGGGAGCCTACATCTGTGGTGAGGAGACTGCGTTACTGGAATCCCTGGAGGGAAAGAAGGGGCAGCCACGGTTCAAGCCGCCATTTCCGGCGCAGGTGGGTGCCTTCGGAAGGCCGACCACGATCAATAACACCGAAACCCTGGCGTCGATTCCGCCCATTATCCGAAACGGGCCTGATTGGTTTGCCAAGATTGGCGTCGAGAATAGCGGCGGAACCAAAATCTATTCTGTTTCCGGGCATGTTAACCGGCCGGGAAACTATGAAGTACCCATGGGCATTCCCTTCCGGGATCTGTTAACGCTAGCAGGCGGTATGCAGGATGGCCGGACCCTGAAGGCGGTTATCCCCGGGGGGTCATCGGTTCCTGTGGTGCCGGCGGATGCGATCATGGAGTGCACCATGGACTATGAGGGGCTCACCAATGTAGGTTCTGCGCTCGGTGCCGGCTCCGTCATCGTTATGGATGAAACCACTTGTATGGTCGAAGTACTTGAACGCATCTCGTATTTCTACTTTGCCGAATCATGCGGCCAGTGCACACCCTGCCGGGAAGGAACCGGATGGCTTTACCGGATGATCAAACGTATCAGAAGCGGCGAGGGTACCCACCAGGATCTCGACCGCCTCAAATCGGTGGCGGACCGGATCGAGGGTCGGACCATCTGCGCCCTGGGAGACGCCGCCGCCTGGCCGGTACAGAGTTTTCTCAAGCACTTCCGTCACGAGTTCGAAGCCATGATCCCGAGTGAGGCGGCGGCCTGATGGACGCCCGAGTAACCGTGACTGTTGTAATTGATGGCCGTGAGGTTGAAGCGCAACCAGGGACCATGATTATCGAGGCGGCGGATGCGGCGGATATCTACATCCCACGTTTTTGTTATCACCCGAAGCTGTCTGTTGCCGCGAACTGCCGAATGTGCCTGGTTGAGGTAGAGAAGGCCCCTAAACCTTTGCCGGCCTGCGCCACCCCGGTTGCTGAGGGAATGGTCGTGCAGACACGGTCTGCGAGCGCAGTGGAAGCGCAGCAAGGCACTATGGAATTCCTGCTGATTAATCACCCGCTCGATTGCCCGGTCTGTGATCAAGGGGGAGAGTGTCCATTACAGGATCAGGCAATGGGCTATGGCCAGGACTTTTCCCGTTATCAAGAGGATAAACGGGCAATGGGGCCCCTCGACCTCGGCCCGCTGGTGGCGACAGCAATGACACGATGTATTCATTGCACGCGCTGTGTGCGCTTTGGTCGTGAGATCGCCGGCACTATGGAACTCGGCGCAACAGGTCGTGGCGAGGACATGACTATCGAAACCTATCTCGATGGCTCGGTCGATAGCGAAGTGTCGGGCAACATTATCGATTTGTGTCCTGTCGGCGCTTTGACCTCAAAACCTTACCGATTTACTGCACGGCCGTGGGAGTTGCTCAGTCATTTTGCTATTAGCCCACACGACAGCCTTGGGACGAACATCACGGTTCAGACCGCGCATCATGCGGTGAAGCGGGTGGTCCCAAAAACGAATGAAGATGTTAACGAGTGCTGGATATCGGATCGGGACCGCTTTGCCTATGAAGGGGCTGAGTGTGACGACCGATTGACACAGCCGATGGTTCGCCAAAAGGAAGGACTGGTCGAGACCTCCTGGGAAGAAGCACTCAAAGAGGCCTCTGCGGCGATGCAGGTGGCTGCCCAACAAAGTGAGTCAGGACTCGCAGCGCTGATCCACCCGATCAGTTCCGTTGAAGAACTTTTTCTCCTCCAGAAAATCTTGCGGGGCCTGGGGTCAGAGAATATTGATCATCGACTTTTTCAAAGAGACTTCTCCGATGATCTGAGTGCACCCGTTTATCCCGGGCTTGAGGTCGCGCTTGCAGATATTGAATCTCTGAAAGGTCTGCTGCTGGTTGGATGTAATCCCCGAAAAGAGGCGCCGCTCCTTGCGCTTCGAATTCGCAAAATGGTCGCGCAAGGCGGCATGGTTGGGGTGATCGGCTCGCAGGCGTTGGACGCCAATTTTGATATCGCCGCGCAACAGTGCGTGATTCCCTCGCTCCTCCCCGGTGCGCTCTCAAGTCTAGCTAAGGCCGCGGGGGTTGCTGAGTCTGACCTCGCAGGCCGGTTAGTGGATAACGCAGGCGTCAACGATCAGGATGACGGCGCGCTGGCGGATCTACTGGCACAAGTGGGTAGCGACGGTGCGATTATTCTCGGACAAAGTGCGCTCGACCATTCAGCAGGCGCGGACCTTCGATTCATGGCGGCGAAACTGGCCCAGCAGACCGGTATGGGTTTGGGAATATTAGCGCCTGCCAACAGTGCCGGTGCGTGGTGGGCCGGTGCAGTGCCGCACCGAAATCCGGAAGGAATCCCTTCGAGGGGTAAAGGATCAAACGCTCTGGAGATGACCGATCTAAGCGTTCACACTGCATTGGTTTACGGTCTAGAGTCGGGTATAGATCATGCAGACCCGGCCCGACTGAACGCGATGCTTCATCGTGCTGAAAAAGTGATCGCTTTGAGTTCGTTTCGATCTGCGGTGCCCGATCAGGCGGATGTAGTACTCCCGATCAGTCCCTACACAGAGGCTTCCGGAAGTTATCTCAACTGCAATGGCGCGATGCAGTTTTCAAGAGCCTCGTTGCCGCCGCGGGGTAACTCCCGGCCCGGGTGGAAGGTGCTTCGGGTATTGGGGAATTATCTTTCGTTGCCTGGTTTTGATTATAACGATGTCGTTCAGGTGGGTGAGGAACTGCAAAACCCCCCGGCCGTTGCGATGGAGTTCGCCGAGACGCTAGTCCGGCAGCCCGAATATGATGCGAATGCCCAGACCGCGGCGGGGAATACGTTTTCGCTCGTTACCGAACGAGCCATCTACCAGAGCGACCCGGTGGTCCGGCGGTCAACGGCGCTCGCAAAAACCCATGATGGACGCATCGCTGACCTTTGCCGACTCCACCCTGAAGACCTTAAGGCGTTGGGTTTGAGCGAGGGTTGTGAAATTCGGCTGGTGGGTGAACACCACAAAGCCACTTTAGAACTGGTGGCCGATCCGCACGTGGTGCGCGGGTGCGTCTTTGTATTTTTGGGATCGTCGAAAACGGCGGCATTTGGAGTTGATGGGGCTGTGACCGTCGAATTGGTAGAAGATTATGGCTGATGCATTAGTCAAACTCTGGGACGAGTTGCCGTTCTTACTGCAACTGGGGCTGAAGTTCGGAGCGATCCTGCTTCCTCTGATGGGGGTGGTTGCCTACTACACGCTCGCCGAACGCAAAGTGATCGCCTACATGCACGTACGTATCGGCCCGAACCGCGTGGGGCCCAGAGGACTACTGCAGCCGATAGCAGATGCTGTCAAGTTAATGTTCAAGGAGATGATCATCCCAACCCACGCGGATCGGTATCTCTTCATTATTGCGCCCATTCTTGCGCTGGCACCTGCGCTGGGGGCCTGGGCTGTCATTCCCTTCACCGACACGCTGGTTCTTGCGGATATTGACGCCAGCCTGCTCTACGTTCTGGCGCTGACATCACTGGGGGTCTACGGTGTAGTGGTCGCCGGGTGGGCCTCCAACTCGAAATATGCTTTCTTGGGGGCGATGCGCTCAGCGGCCCAGATCGTCGCCTACGAGATTGCGATGGGGTTCGCGCTCGTGGGGGTGTTGATGGCAGCTGGTTCATTGAACCTCAGGGAAATTGTTCTTGCACAATCGGGCGGATTCCATGAGTGGTTTTTCCTTCCGTTGTTTCCTTTATTCGCGGTTTACCTGATCAGCGGGGTTGCCGAGACCAACCGATCACCCTTCGACGTCGCCGAGGGGGAGTCAGAGATTGTGGCGGGATTTCACGTTGACTACTCGGGTATGGGCTTCGCAGTTTTCTTTTTAGCGGAATATGCGAACATGATCCTCATTTCAGCGCTGACGGTGATCATGTTTCTCGGCGGGTGGCACGCGCCGCTCCCGATTGCGCCGTTCACCTGGATTCCCGGCATCGTCTGGTTTTTTGGAAAGCTCGCCGCCATTGCTTTTCTGTTTCTTTGGTTTCGGGCAACCTTTCCGCGTTACCGCTATGACCAGATAATGCGCCTTGGCTGGAAAGTATTTATTCCCGTAACACTTATTTGGATTACGGTGATTGGGGTCGCAAAGGTTTTTACCCCAGTCGGCCACTGGTTCGGGTAACACGACTGTGCTGAATAGATTTTTCAAAACGTGGTTTTTGCCTGAACTCGCGCGGGGCCTTGCTGTCACCGGTGGGTATTTTTTCCGCAAGAAGTTTACAGTTCAGTATCCAGAAGAGAAGACCCCGAAATCGCCACGCTTTCGGGGATTGCATGCGCTACGCCGCTATCCAAACGGTGAAGAACGTTGCATTGCCTGCAAGTTATGCGAGGCGGTTTGCCCTGCTCTGGCGATCACAATCGAGTCCGAAGAGCGTGAGGATGGCACCCGGCGCACCACCCGGTATGACATTGATCTCTTCAAGTGTATCTACTGTGGATATTGCGAGGAGGCTTGCCCCGTGGACTCGATCGTACTTACCGATCTGCATGAGTATCATTTCGAATCTGGCGCATCGGGGACCATTAGTAAAGAGAATCTGCTTCACATCGGTGACGTCCATGAGGACGCGATCGCCAACGCTCGGCGCGCAGACGCTCCGTATCGCTAGGTTATGACTTTTCTCGAAATCGTTTTTTACGTGTTTTCTGCCGTCTTGATCGCATCCAGTCTTTTGGTGGTGACTGTGCGCAATCCGGTTCGTGCGGCGCTCTTTTTGGTCTTGGCGTTTTTCAGTGCCGCTTGCCTCTGGCTCACCCTTGAGGCGGAGTTTCTCGCGATTACGCTGGTCCTCGTATATGTCGGGGCGGTCATGGTCCTTTTCCTGTTTGTCATCATGATGCTAGATATTGATATTGCCCAGATGCGCGCCGGGTTTGCCAACTACCTACCCCTAGGATCAATTGTGGCGTTGGTCATGGCAGGCGAACTGATCTTAGTAATGTTATCGAGTGAGTTCGGAAAGACTGATCTGCCTCGACCTGCAGGGCAGTCCGTGGACTACAGTAATACTGAGGCCTTGGGTAGGTTGGTCTATACAGATTATGTGTTCGCATTTGAAGTGGCGGCGGTGATCCTGCTGGTTGCGATCATTGCGGCGATTTCATTAACGCTTCGCCGACGTCCCGAAACCCGGTACCAGGCCCCCGAAAAACAGGTTCAGGTAAGAAAAGAAGATCGCATCCGAATAATAAAGATGCCGCGCCGGCCGGAAGATAAACCATGATCCCACTTTCACACTACTTGATCGTTGGTGCGATGCTGTTCGCGATCAGTATCGTCGGGATCTTCCTCAACCGGAAAAATCTTGTAATCATTCTAATGGCGATAGAACTCCTTCTGCTCGCTGCCAA
>JBMUHF010000209.1:0-4145 GCA_050302555.1 Arenicellales bacterium
CAGTCGTACCCAAGGCGGTATCCAGCGACCCCCACCGATCCCCGGAGAGCATACGGCCGAGGTGTTAAAGGACTGGGGCATTAAGTGATGACTGGACCGGCCGTCACATGACACCAGGTTTGGACGTAACACTGGCACAACTGCTGAACGAACTTGACCTCCTCACCAAGGAGGAGGCCGTTGCCGGCTATCGCGATAACGATGCTCTCTATGTTGGTAAGATCATGGTGTTCAATACCGCTAAGGGCGGCGTGGCTTCCGCCTGGATGCTGCATGAGATGAAGCTGCGCGGTGTTGCACCAAAGGCGATTTTGTTCAATAACGTAAATCCAATATTGGCGCAGGGGGCGGCTCTTGCTGACATGGCGATGTGCGACCGCTTCGTCGATGGTGACGTAACTCGTCTGATCAGGACCGGTGATCAGGTCGAGGTGAGGCCTGAGCAGGGCCTGGTAACCATCACGCGTTCGTCCGGGCGTTGACGTGATAGCGATTAAGCGCCTTTAACCGCAGCGATGAAACCTGTGAACTGCATCAGATCCCGCACAAGCGAATGCGCTTGTAGCGTGTGCCCGGATAGCATACTGGCGAGGTGCTTAAGGAGTGGGGGTTCAGTTAACCACTCCAGTGGCCGCCACAAGAGAGCGGTTTTGGGTGAAGTTGCAGACCCGCGGCTAGAAGTAAAATTTTCAAACTAATCGAAGGAGTTCCTGATGACATCGTTGCACAATAAACGCGCAATTATCTCTGGGGGTAGCCGTGGCATTGGTCTCGCGATTGCCAAGCGTCTCGCGGCAGAGGGGGGCAGTATCGCGATTCTCGCCAAAACGGCCGAACCCCATCCCAAACTGCCGGGCACAATCTATACGGCAGCCGAAGAGATAGAGCAGGCAGGGGGCACGGCTCTGCCGATCGTGACCGATGTGCGTGACGAAGATCAGGTCAAAGCGGCTGTCAGCCAGGCGGCAGAAGCATTTGGCGGGCTGGATATCTGCATCAACAATGCCAGTGCGATATCCCTGACACCCACCGGCAAGACCGAGATGAAAAGGTTTGATCTTATGTTCGCGGTCAATGTCCGGGCGACGTTCATGCTGTCAAAGGAGTGCCTGCCGTATCTTGAAAAGGGAGAAAATCCGCATATTCTCAATATGTCGCCACCGCTTGATATGCAGACTAAATGGTTCGCTCCTTCGGTCGCTTACACCATGTCCAAGTTCGGGATGAGTCAGTGCGTGCTGGGCATGGCCGGAGAGTTCAGGTCCAGGGGGATCGCCGTCAACGCACTGTGGCCGCATTCTGTGATCGCAACTGCTGCCATCAGCAATGTGTTGGCGGGCAACCTTGCTTTCCCGCATTGTCGCAAACCCGAGATCATGGCCGACGCGGCTGCCGCCATCCTGTCGAAAGATGCCAGCGAATTCACCGGGCAGTTCTGTATAGATGATGTGCTGCTGTCGTCGGAGGGCGTGACGGACTTCAGTGGTTATCGTGTGGATCCGGACAAGCCACTGTGGAGCGACTTCTTTGTACCCGAGGGAACGCCGGAAGTCGAGCCGATGGTCATGATGACAGGGATGAGTATTTAGTCAAAAATTTTTGGGTGGGCCAGCTGGAGTCCCGGCTGATCACGAAGAATTAAATGAACAAAGAGTCTCGTTATGTCACTGCTGATCACAAATAGTACGGTCGTGACGGTTGATCCGGCACACCGCGTCATTGAAAACGGGGCGGTTTATGTCGAGGAGGATCGCATTGTGGCCGTGGGCGACACCCAGGTACTGTGTGAGCAGTATCCGATGGCCCATACCGTAGTGGACGGCAACGGAAAAGTTGTGCTGCCGGGTTTTGTCAGCGCACACAATCATGTGGGCTACGCTGTATTTCGGGGCCGGGCTGAGGACATCGGGCATGCCCCGACGCACCGCCTTTATCTGCCGATGAGCGGGGTGATCTCGGTTGAGGAACGTCAAGTCATTGGCGCGCTTGCGGTAACTGAACTCCTGAGAGGCGGCGTGACGACGATTCTGGAGATGGAGGAGGATGCCGAACTTTTCGCAAGCTTTATCGAGACCAGTGGTATGCGGGCGCAGATTGGCGTGATGGTGAACGACGTCAATCTCGAAGCGCTCGCGCGGGGTGAAACAGTGTTTGATCCCGCAGTGCGCGACCAACAACTTGAACAGGCCAACGGGTTGGCAGAGCGATGGCACGGCCGCGCGGGAGGCCGGATCCAGGCCGTGATGGCTGCGACCGGGCTATCGACTTCTTCCCCAGAGCTGCTGCAGGGGCTCAGACAGAGCGCTGATGCGAGAGGTCTCCGTCTGTCCTCCCACCTTGGTTTCGGTGAGCGTGAACTTGTTCAACGGATTCACGGGATGGCGCAGTTCGACTTCGCCAGGACACATGGCATGCTGGGCTCCGATGTGGTCGCCGTGCATTGCTATGAGGTAGACGAGGCGGAAATGGATGCTCTGGCCGAGTCCGGAACCCATCTTGCACATTGTCCGCACATGAATCAGTTCCGGGGGGAAGTAGCGCCGATTCAGGCCATGCGAGCCAAAGGCATGCAGGTGGGCCTCGGTATCGACAATTACTTTTCGGACTATTTCGAAGTGTTGCGCTCGTGCCTGGCGAGCGCACGGATTCAGGCACACGATCCCGAAATACTATCTGCGCATGAAGCGCTTGCTCTTGGGACCATTGAGGCGGCACGCGTGCTCGGCCTGGATGAAGAAATCGGATCGATCGAGCCGGGGAAAAAGGCGGACCTGCAGATGGTCAATATGCGAAGACTTGGCCTGACGCCGGTAAATGATCCGGTCACCACACTGGTATATCACGGTCATGCCAAGGATGTGGACATGGTGCTCATCGATGGCAAGGTGGTGGTGGCCGAAGGCGTGGTGCAGTCAGCCGACGAGGAGGATCTTGTTTCGCGTGCCGGACTTGCGGCTGATGCCGCCTGGACACGTTTTGCAGAGCGTTACGGCGGATATTCCGTCGGACCTCCTAACTGAAAGGTGCTGTTGGACTGGAACTAAAAACCGGGCTGGGACCTGGGTCAATCAGTTGGCGGTCTCTATCGCAACATCGCTTTCGAAATCCTCGGCAATGTCCTGACCAGAAATTTGCCAGTTGGGATACTCGCGTCTGAACGTTTTCCTTATTCTGTCTATCGGCGGTTCAGCAAACTCTCCGCGCTCATGGACATACTCCATGTGACGGCGTCCCTCAAGATCGAAGGGGTGATAAAGCGAATCCTCTTTGCCGTTGAAATCAAGTGGCTGCAGCCGGAACTTATGACAAAGTTCCAGGTTGAAAGCGGGAGTTGCTTTCACCCAGCCTCCATCAAGAAAAATCGACGTATAACCGTGCCAGAAAAATAGATCGGTACCCATACGCTCGCGCATTTTCCGGGTAGACAGGTGATTACGCACATCAGCATAGCCCAGTCGCGCAGGGATGCCTATCGCACGGCAGCAGGCGGCAAGCAAAACAGCCTTGGAAATGCACCAGCCGTGACCGAGTTCCAGATTACGCCGGGCGCAAAGCCCTTCGACTGAGATGTCCAGGTCGTAGCCGTCGTAGCGAACCTCGTCTCGCACGGCGTAATAAAGCAAAACCGCTTGATCGACGGCACGAGTTTCGGTACCCATGGCGCGCCGGGCGAAGCCGACAACGGCATCGTCATCGCTTTGTACGGTCGGGCCCGCCTGTAGGAATGGCTTGAGATCTTCTGTCATCGGTATCCACCTTGATGGCGGCAATCAGCGTTAAGCTTCGCCAAGATTCATATTGCGTTGCCTATTTTAAGTGGGGATCTCTTACACAGGCCGTTTGAGTTCAGTAACTACTGCGTCAGCAAGTTCGCGCGCGGCGAGCGATAAGGTGCCGACACCACGCGTGATGACACATAAATTCGACGTCAACTGCTGTTTAAGGGGGCGCACAGTAACACCGCCAAGTGTCATCATGGTTTTTGCCGTGTAGGGGTCCACGATGGCAGGTTTTCCCGTTGCCCGAGCTAAAGAGGCCACCGCAATGTTGGAATATGCCGAGAGGCTGACCTTCGGCCATGACAGCAGTTTCTGCCAGTGCTCATCAGCGGTCTGCAGTCTGGAAGCATCGTAGGCGATGCAGTC
>JBMUHF010000210.1:0-10978 GCA_050302555.1 Arenicellales bacterium
CTCCACAGTAGCCCGGCTTACCGAGGTGCACCTTTACCACCTCAACTTCAGCGAAGGGTACTGGGCTGAGATTATCAGTGACCGGGAACGTGCGCGGCTGTTGGCTACTCATGGCGAAGAAGCGGACGCCTACCTGGATCAGGGCAACCGCCTGCTGGCGTCGATGGGCCGGCTTGGCCGTGAAACGCTCGTACAGCTGATCGATTTGGAAGCTAACGATTCGGAAACCTATCAGGTACCCGGGCGTAGCACGCTGCTCGGCGTGATCCAGTCGGACATCGTGGAACTTCTTGACAGTCGTCAAGCGCCGCCGCCGGAGCTTGCCGCTGATGACCGTTCAATCGAGGCGCACGTCTGCCATGGTCCGATGCGTGAAGTCGAGGTGCTGCACGACCGCCTGCTCGATGCGTTCGAGCGTGACCCAAGTCTTACCCCGGCGGATGTCCGGGTGTTCATCCCGAGGCTCGGCGACTATGCGCCGCTGATTGAATCCGTGTTCGGCTCTGCAACCGGGTCCAGACACATTCCCTTCGCTCTCGCCGAACACGCCCTTACCGAGCAAAGTGCTTTGGTGCAGGGCTTTCTTGCTCTGCTGCGGTTGCCTCAGGGTCGGCTTGATGCCCGGGAGGTCGGCGCGCTTCTGGATCTTCCGATGCTGCGACGACGATTTGCCCTTACGGAAACCGATGTGGAGCAAATCTTGACCTGGATAGAGGCCCTCGGTATTCATTGGGGCGTGGACGCCGAAGATCTTCAGTCGATGGCGCTTTCGGTCAATCCCGTGCACACCTGGCGCAGCGGCACCGATCGCTTGCTGCTTGGTTTTGCGCTGGGTGACACGGGTTCTGTTTACGAAGGATACATTCCGGTGGTGCCCGGAGATTCGTCGCTCGCCGAGACGGCCGGACGCTGGCGTGAATTTCTAGAACAATTGATTGTGCTTCGCCAGACTTTGTCCCGGGCATATCCTTTGTCGCGCTGGATAGCGATTTGCCATCAGATTCTGGATCGCTTCTTTACTCCGGACGACGCCGAGATGGATAACATGGTGCGGCTTCGCCAGCGCCTCGCCGGGCTTGCGAGTGACGGCCTGGTTGCCGGGTTTTCCGCCCCGTTGTCTTTGCCGGTGTTGCGCGATGCCGTGGAGCGGCGTATTGGGGACGCGGTCGGCGGGCGTTTCATGAGTGGTGGCGTAACCTTTGCGACGTTGGCACATGGCCGTTCCGTGCCGGCGCGGCTTATCTGTCTTTTGGGGATGAATGGCGACCATTTCCCCGGTCGGGAAAGCGCATATGGACTCGACCGTATGCGTCTCGAGCCCCGGACGGGTGACCGACACCGTCGCGATGAGGATCGGCAGGCATTTTTGGAAGTCTTGAGCAGCGCCCGTTCGGCGCTCTATATCAGTTATACCGGTGCCAGCGCCCGCGACGACAGTGTGCAGCCGCCTTCCATCGTCGTCAGTGAGCTGCTGGAAGAGATTGATGCCCTGACAGGAGATCCTAACCGGTCTGCGGCATTGACCGTGCATCATCCGCTGCAGCCTTTCAGCAAACGGTATTTTGATGGCTCGGCAGGACTTTTCAGTTATGCCGAGGAGATGCTGCCTCCCGAAGCAGCTGCGGGCCGGGAAACACCGCCGCTTTTTGAAGTGGCGCTTGATGCACCGGAGCCGGGGGACCTCCCGCTGGATCGGTTGGTGGATTTTTTGGCTAATCCAGCCAGGGCGCTCCTTAAGGGTCGTCTCAATATCTCGCTCGAGTCGGGGGCTGCCCTTATGCCGGTCCGTGAACCCATGGCCCTTGATGCCCGCGGCCGCCGCGCGCTCGAGCGGGATGCGCTTGCGGCGCAAATGTCCGAAGAGGAAGTCGGGTTTTTTGTCGAGCGGTCCCGTCTCGGCGGCGGGCTGCCGTCCGGTACCCCAGGCGTGCTTGCCGCACAGCGGGCGTGGACTGAGGCAGTCCCGGTGATGGCGCATCTTGCCCCGTTGCTGGACGGGGAGCCCGGAAAACCTGTTGTGGTCGAAACCGAAGTGGGAGGCTGGCGGCTTAATGCGGTGCTCGAGAGCGTGGGACCGAAAGGACAGGTCCTGTGGTCGGTTGATGCGCTGAGCCCGTGGGTCATGCTGCGGGCGTGGTGTGCCCATCTTCTGCTGAATTCCGATGCCAGTGCACCTTCGCACCATACCCATCTGGTTGATGTTGAGGGCATCGTCAGTTTTTTGCCGGAAGAGGACGCGGCGTCAACACTGCATGAACTTGTTGGTCTTTACCGCGAAGGACTTTGCCGGCCGTTGCCGTTTTTTCCAAGAAGTGCCTGGGCTTATGTGTCGGCGGCCAAAACGCCGCTTGCCAACGCCTACAGAACCTGGGCGGGATCCGAACACGCCTCGGCCGTGGGTGAGTCAGCTGATCCGTTTTTTGCCTTGGCGTTTCGCGACCGACTCGATACTGTACTCGACAGCGAATTCGAATCGCTCGCGTCACTGGTTTTCGGTACGCCAGCACAAAGGGTGCAGGAGGCGCGCGGATGAGTATCCGATCGCTTGATCCTTTTGCGGTCCCGCTCGAGGGTGTCAATCTGGTGGAGGCGGCCGCCGGCACGGGCAAAACCTGGACCATCACAGCACTTTATTTGCGCTTGCTGCTTGAGCAGGATTTTCCGGTTGGCAAGATTCTGGTGGTGACTTATACGCGGGCCGCTACCGGTGAACTGCGCCAACGTCTTCGCGATGCTCTTGTTCGTGCGCTTGAGGCTTTTGAAAGCCCCGGTGTCTGTGCTGATCCAATGATCGGGCCGCTCCTCGCCGCAGGCCATGATGAACGGACGTCGGTCCGCAAATTTCGCCGTGCCCTGGCTGACTTTGATCAGGCAGCGGTCTTCACAATTCATGCGTTCTGTGAGCGCGTACTCAGCGACAGCGCATTTCAGAGTGGCATGACGCTTAACACTGAACTGACGCCCAACGACGAGTCTCTGTTGGCAGAGGTGTTTGACGATCTGTGGCGAAAAGAGATTTATCCCGCTAGCGCCTGCTGGGTGAACTGGCTTTCAAGCAAGGAGAAACTGCGCAGCGCCGATGATCTCCGCAAGCGCCTGAGCCCCCTTGTAGGCAAGCCCTTTATCGGCATATCGACTCCACCGGATGCAGGAGATCTTGCAACACGCGAGAGTGCGCTCACTGATGCTTTTCGTGATGCGGCTGATTGCTGGACCGAGCATCGGGATGAAATCAGTGCGCTGCTGATCGATTCGGCGTCAGGGCTTAACCGTAACCGGTACCGGCTGGCCAGCATGCCGGCGTGGATCCGTGAGTTTGACGCCATCTTTTCGCATTCATTTGCGGACACCGGAAGATTGGATACGTTTCAAGGCGTGAGGAAACTCACCCGCACGACTTTGTCGGGACCTGGCGCAGTAAAAAAAGGGGCATCGGTGCCAGATCATGTGTTCTTTGAACAGCTGGACACCCTGGTGTCGCATCTTGATGCCTATGAGGAGGCTGCACGGTCACGTTTGATTAACTGGCTTCATGAGATGCGGTTTCGCGCCGTTGCCGGACAGCGGGAGCTCAAGGCGCAGCGGGGGGTGCAGGCCTACGATGATCTGCTACTGAACCTGAACGCGGCGCTTTCTGCGGACAGTTCCGGCGCACTTGTCGCTCGTTTGCGTACTGACTACCCGGCGGCGTTACTTGATGAATTTCAGGATACCGACCCTGTGCAGTATCAGATCTTCAAGACCATCTATGGCAATGGTAAGCAGCCGGTCTTCATGGTGGGAGATCCCAAACAGGCAATTTATTCATTCCGCGGGGCGGATATTTTTGCCTATCTCAAGGCGCGACAAAACGCGACAGCGCGCTACACCCTGGATACCAACCACCGCGCCACCGCAGATCTTGTTACTGCGGTCAATACCCTCTTTTCCTCACGCGGACGGGAAAACAGTTTTGTCTATGACGCCATTCCGTTTGCAGACGCTGTTTCGGCGGGCAGCGCATCTGCGCTAAATGACCCGCACTGCAGCGCATCGATGGTGGTCTGGGCGCTGGCGCGTGGGGAATCGGATCGTCCCGTTACCAAAGGCGTCGCCCGGGCCGAGGGCAGTGCGGCGGTCGCTAACGAGATCAGGCGTCTTTACGATGCTGGTACTACGCTCGGCGACGAACCACTTCGCCCACAGGATATTGCGGTGCTGGTGCGCAATCATTTCGAGGGGATCGCAGTGCATTACGCGCTCGGCGCATCCGGGATACCGAGCGTGCGCCAGGGTCACGAAAGTGTGTTCGATACCTTTGAGGCGATGGAGCTTGAGCGTGTTCTTCAGGCCGTCGCCCAGCCACGCCGGGAGCCTCTGCTACGTGCGGCACTTGTGACTGACCTGATGGGGCTGGATGTCTCGGAACTGCTTGCCCTAGAAGCGAATTCGAACGGGTGGGATGCCTGGCTTGCGCGTTTTCACCGTTGGCATGAACGCTGGCGGCGAAATGGCTTCATGCGAATGTTTGGTGAGTTAACGTCCGAGTGTAAAGTGCTGCCGCGCGTGGCAGGTCTCGCTGACGGTGAGCGACGCCTGACCAACCTCTTGCATCTTGCTGAGTGTGTTGCTGCCGGTGCTTCCCGTCATACGGACATCCCGGCCGTGCTGAATTGGTTTTCCACCATGCGCCAGGAGCCGTCAACGGCGGAAGAGTCGACCCTGCTCCGACTGGAAAGCGACGACAACCGCGTGCGGATTGTGACGATGCATGCAAGCAAGGGCCTACAGTATCCCGTGGTTTTCGTCCCCTTTGCCTGGGAAGGCACGCTGAGAACCCAGCAGGCCTCAAGTGTGTTTTTTCATGACGCCTCGGCCGAAGACAGTCTCTGGGCTGATTTCGGTTCGGAGCAGTTCGCGACCCACCAGGCGCGTGCCAAAGAAGAGGAGCTTGCCGAGAATCTGCGGCTTTTGTATGTTGCGCTGACCCGGGCGCAAAGCCGCTGCTATCTTGCTTATGGGGCGGTGAATGGAGCGGCCACCTCCGCGCTTTCCTGGCTGCTGCACCGTCCGGCGCAACAAAAAGAGGAAAACGGTACGGGTCTCGCTGATCGTCTTGCAAGCTATTTCAAGACTCTTTCGGATGAAGACCTTGATGATGCGCTTAAGGCGCTCTCAAAGGCATCGGGCGGTGTGATTGAGATACAGCGCCTGCCCGAGCAGGTACCGGCTGCTGATGAGGCAGGCCAGGAAAAACCGCAAAGGCTCAAGGCCCGACAGGCGTCGCGTCAGCTCAGCCGAAGTTGGCAGATGGGCAGTTTCAGTTCACTGTCGACCGGGCACGACAGTACGTTGCCTGACTATGATCCGCAGATGCAGCCGGGCCCATCGGATGGCGAGCGGGATTTTTTCTCTTTTCCGCGCGGTGCACGGGCAGGCACCTGCCTGCACCGGATTTTTGAACTCGTTGACTTTCGCGATGATTCAGTTGCCGGGCACGACGACACCGTTCAGCAAGTATTGGGCGAGTATGGTTTCGATGATCACTGGACGCCTGTGATCAACAACATGCTGCAGCATGTACTGAGTGTCCCGCTCAATGATCAGGGACTACACCTCGGTACGCTGACCAGGCGGGATCGGGTCGATGAGATGGCCTTTTGTTATCCGGTCGATGGACTCGATGGCATTCGGTGGCGCGATGTGCTGTCCCGGCATGCAAAAGGGCTGCATTGTGCGGTTGAGGCGGCACTTGATAGCGACGGCTTTGAGACGTTGACGGGATTTATGCGCGGCTTTATCGATCTGGTGTTTGTCCATGACGGAAGATTTTTCCTGGCCGACTACAAGTCGAATTACCTTGGGCCGAATTTTTCCGACTATGGCACGGTGGCGCTTGATACCGCGATGCATCAGTCGGCCTACACCCTGCAGTACCTCATCTACAGCGTGGCGTTGCACCGGTGGCTGCGGTCACGGATAGACGGCTATCAGTACGATCAGCACTTTGGTGGCGTGTATTATCTTTTTCTGCGGGGGATGCATCCTGCGCATACCGGCAGCGGTGTCTTCTTCGACCGGCCACAAGGTTCCCTGATCGTGGATCTGGATGCATTGGTGGGAGGCAGTACGTGAGCGACGTCATCACTGCGCTGCAAAGGGCGCGCCGCGCCGGGAATGTGTCGGAGATGGCGCTGCACTTTGCCGGCCTGCTGGATCGACTGGACTCCAAGGCGAATCCGTCTGTTGTGCTCGCGGGTGCGCTTGCCAGCGAACGTGCGCTGTCGGGCGATGTCTGCGTTGACCTTGCCAGCGTGGCCGGTGCTCCCGCTTTTGAAGGTGAAGACGACGGAGCGCTGGCAGGGCCGGAGCTTGAACCCTGGCGGCAGGCGCTTCGGGATTGTGCTCTAGTCAGCGACGGCGACCGGACGGCGCCTCTTGTGCTGACAGACGATGGGCGGCTGTATCTTTACCGCTACCACGAACTCGAGCGTCGATTGGCTGACCTGATCACTCGGCGTGCCGGGCATATCAGCGATACAGTCGATCAGAGCCAGTTGAACGATGCCCTCGATGCATTGTTTTCTGATGATCCGGGGTCGGCGGATCAGCGCGCAGCGGTAGCGCAGGCGGTAGATCAGCAGTTGCTGGTGATCAGCGGGGGGCCGGGCACCGGCAAAACGGCGACCGTTGTTCGCATCCTGGCGCTTGTGCACCGGTTGGCTTTGGCGCGTCCCGAACGGATTCTGCTGTGTGCCCCGACTGGCAAGGCCGCAGCCCGTCTGCGCGAGGTGTTTGCAGGTGCGGCCAGTATCCTTCCAGACGAGCTGCAGCGGGTGCCCCAGGCGGTGACGGTGCATCGGCTGTTGGGCTCGCGGCCCGGACAGCGTCTCCGTTACGATGCAACGCGCCCACTGCCCTGCGACCTTTTGATTCTCGACGAGGCATCAATGGTCGATCTTTCGTTGATGACGAGCCTTTTTGATGCTGTGCCTGACGATGCGCGTCTCATACTTCTGGGTGATCGGGATCAGTTGTCGTCAGTGGAGGCGGGTGCCGTTCTTGGCGACATCTGCCGTGCGGCCGATCACGGCGCGCTACCGGACTGTCTTGTGACTCTCAAGCACAATTGGCGCTTTCCGTCGGAAAGCGCTCTTGGCGGTCTTGCAAGTGCCGTAAAAGACGCACAGGTCGCCCAGACGACGACGCTGCTCGACAACCCGGACCATACCGAGCTGGAACTTATTGCCGTGCCGGATACCGCTGGACTTGATACTCTGCTAATGGAACGCGTGACCCCAATGTTTGCCGAGCTTCAGCGAATGGTGTTGGACGGCGCGGATGTCGAAACCCTTTTTGCCAAGCGTGATGAGATGATGGTGCTCTGCGCCCATCGGCGCGGACCGCGGGGGGTGAGTGATATCAATGGGCGCATCCAGAGCAGTCTGCGCGGCCCAGCGAAAGCATCATCAGATGGCCAGATCCTTCCCGGTATGCCGCTTATGGTGATGCGCAACGATCCGGTGCTCGGGCTCTACAACGGAGACGTCGGTATTGTTGTGCTGGATCGCGAGACGCCGGGCCGTCTGCAGGCGGTCTTTCAGGATACCCAGGGCGAGATCCGGGCGATTAGCCTCGGCCGGTTACCGGAGCATGCGCCGGCCTTTGCCTTTACTGTCCACAAGGCGCAGGGCTCACAGGCACCTGCGGTCACACTGATCCTGCCCGAAAACGTGTCGCCGATACTGTCTCGTGAACTCGTTTACACCGGGGTCACCCGCGCTGAGCAATCGCTCGAGATCTGGGGTAGCCGGGAAGTGCTGGCCGCTGCCATTCACCGCAGTGCCAGGCGGCCAACCGGTCTTGCCGACCGTCTGCAAAGGAGTATGGCGCTTTGTCCCTGACAAGATACCGTATCGGTGAGGAGGCAGGCGCTCCCACCGTCACCGACGACATGATGCTGCTGACCACGCTGTATGGGCTACTGATTGGAATTTTGCTGACTTTTATTGCAAAGCGGTTGCGCCAGCGCTGGATGGTGTTTTGGGGTGGCGGGTTGGCGGTGTTAAGTTTCGGCTATCTAACGGCAGACTGGGTCGGTTGGATTTAGATGCTGGTTGGCTGTGTTTCTGAAACGCCTGTCGCCGATTACAATGTTGCCGTCTTTACGTCAGTCCAATGATTCCTCTACACGACGATAATCCCACTCGCATCACGCCGGTCGTGACGATTGCGCTGATCGGCCTTTGCGTCATGGCCTTTCTCTGGCAGTTGTCGCTCGGCCCGCGCCAGGAAGCCGCTATTTATGCACTCGGCGTGATCCCGGCGGTCATTCTTGATCACGCGCGGTTGGTCTCGGAGCTTGAGTGGGTGGATCCGATGCTGACGCCATTTACGTCGATGTTCCTGCACGGCGGATTCATGCATCTTGGCGGCAACATGTTGTACCTGTGGATCTTTGGCAACAACATTGAAGACGTCATGGGACATGGCCGCTTTATTGTCTTTTATCTGGTTTGCGGCGTGGCGGCAGTGTTTGCCCAGGCGCTTCCCGACCCCGAGTCGACCATCCCAATGATCGGGGCGAGTGGTGCGATCTCGGGTGTGCTGGGCGCTTACCTGCTGCTCTTTCCCCATGCCCGGGTGCTGGTGGCTATCCCGCTCGGTTTTTATATCCACACCATGTCGCTCAAAGCCGGTATCGTATTGGGAATATGGTTCGCTATACAGATTTTCAGCTCATTGGCCGCCGGCGATGGTCCCGGGGTAGCATGGTTTGCCCACATCGGCGGGTTCGTGGCGGGGATGGCGTTGATTCCTTTATTCAAATATCCGCATGTGCGGCTCTTCGCGCCCGCCCGCACCGGCGGCCGCTGGCACCGACGCGGCCGCAGGCGCTGATCCCGTGACGGCAAAGGCTCCTCAGTATCTTTTTGATCCGGCCGACAAGCCGGCTCTGCCGTTGCACGAGGTGCCTCTGGTCGTCGCGACTGATGACAGTGTCGGCGGTTACGGTTGTCTGGTGGAGGATCCTGATGACATTGACATTGAGATCGTCCGCTGGCCGGCGACGGGTTGGCGGCAGGTCGATGAGGACACTGGAGATGAGGCCGGATGGGTAGAGGGAATTTTCCATGGCGAGTGGCAGGGTGATGTGCTCTTCGGACGAAACGACGCAGTATCGGGACACTATGTGCTTGGCTGGTCGACCACCGATCCTGCCGCAGCAAGCACCGATAAAGCATCGACCCGACGCGAACGGGTTGTGCTGTGGCACCTTAACTATCACCCGGACGGAGGTCAGTTGTTTTTTCCCAAAGACAAGAACCCTTTCGTGGTGCCGGTGGCTTTACCGGGTGATGACCTCACACCGCAGCAGGTGATCGCGTTTTGGTGCGATGGCAGCCGGGGCTTGTACATTCATCCCGGTGTCTGGCACGAAGGCATCTTTCCGATCGCAGACCGCCAGCGCTTCCTCGACCGGCAGGGCAGGGTCCATGCGCGAGTAAGTTGTGATCTGGCGTCTGAGTTCGGCCTGTATTTGTCCGTACCGATGGCTAGCCCCTGAGGCGTCAATCAGGAATTATTTTTCTTGCCTGGACTGAGGGACAGGTACAAGCCTACACCAATGATCAGCGCAATACCGCCGACCGCCCACCGATTGGGGAGGTCCCCAAACAGCCAGTAACCGAGCAGAACCTGCATGATGATCTCGGTATAAAGAAAAGGTGCCAGCAGAGAGGCCTCGGCGTATTCAAAGGCCCGGATGAGCAGCAGGTGACCGCCGGCACCGATCAAGCCCAGTGCTACCATCATGGCAAAATCGGTAGGAGAAGGCGTCACCCAGACCAAAGGAACTACCGCGCTCATCACAACAAAGCCCCCCACCCCTTGCCAGGCCAGCATGACGAGTGGCGGTGTATTTCCGCTCAGGTACCGGGTTGAGAGAAAGTACAACGCGAAGAAAAAAGCGGCTGCTAACGCCAGCAGGCTGGCCCACTGGAAGTTGCCGAACCCCGGCTGGACGATCAGCAGTACACCACCAAGGCCAGCCACCGAGGCGACCAACCGACCCGGCGGTACCTTTTCGTTCAGCAGCACTCCCGACAGGATGACGATAATGACAGCATCAAAAAAGATAAGCGCAATGGCATCGGCGAGTGGAATGGTACGAATCGCGGCAAAGAAGCAGATCGTGGCGCCCATCAGGCAAAGCCCACGCCCGACCTGCATCATCGGTGCGGGCGCGGTCAGCACAGCACCTCGGTAGCGCCAGAGCGCAATTGGTAGCACTAGCAGAAAATGAAAGAAAAACCGGGCCCACACGAGTTGCAGCACCGGATAATGGCTGCTGAGCAGTTTGGCCAGCGCATCCATGAAGGGTACGATCAACATCGCACCGATCATCAGTGTAATGCCACGGTTTCGCTGCGAGAAGAGAGCAGAGGTCATGGTGAAAGCTTTTCAGGGGTGTCGGGAGATTCTGGCGCAAACAACCCGGTGCCGGCAGGTATCATTGTGATACTGGGCCGGTTGGCCGACCCCGCCGGTTGGTACAGTCACGGTCGGACAGCCTCTGAGTTAAACACATATCCTGGGTATTATGGATAACAGCCAACATGTCCCTGGTGCAGTGACCGCTGTGGTCACGACCTATGAACCTGCCTTGCAAACGCTCGAGGCCCAGTTTGTTCGGCTTGCCGGTCAGATCGATGCGCTGCTAGTGATTGACAACGGTTCCGCCAACGCAGCGGGGGTTGCGCAACTCGTTTCCCAATTTTCTTTCGCCCAATTTTGCGGGGCGGGTGAAAACCGGGGTTTGGGGTGGGCGCATAACCAGGGTCTGCGCCAGGCGCTGGCTGAAGGTGCCGATGCCGTGCTCCTGCTGGATCAGGATAGCCTGCCGAGTGAGAACATGGTGGCGGCACTTCGCCAGGCCCTCTTGCAGCAGCGCGAACGGGGTGTGCGTACCGCCGCGGTCGGAGCCCGGTATCTTGGA
>JBMUHF010000211.1:0-6647 GCA_050302555.1 Arenicellales bacterium
GATCCGGTTCCTATTTCAAGAACACGTTTTACCCGCCGACGTCCGGCCAGAAGAAGTTCAGTCATCAGGGCCACAATGTAGGGTTGGGAAATTGTCTGCTGATAGCCAATAGGTAAGGCGGTATCTTCATATGCCCTGCCCTTCAAGGCCTCTTCGAGAAATTCATGCCGGGGAATACTTGAGATAGCGTTAAGGACAGCCTCGTGTTTGATGCCTTTGCCACGGAGCGCTTCCACGAGACGTGCGCGGGCCCGCGCGGAAACAAAACCCCCAAACCGATTGTCTTGGTCGGGGGTCGTTTGCGTCATACGTTTAGCCACTGATGAATCTGATCAGTTTGGCTATGCCTTGTGAGGTCGACCTGCAAGGGGGTAACGGAGACAAATCCCTCGCGGACAGCAAAGAAATCAGTCCCTTCGCCGCAGTCCTGCTCCTCACCGGCTGATCCCACCCAGTAAATTTCCCTGCCATTGGGGTCCTTGGTACGGACTACGGGTTCAGACTTATGCCGGCATCCGAGTCTTGTAGCCTGAAACCCTTTAATTTCCTCGATTGGCAGGTCCGGCACGTTGACGTTGATAATACTGTCCGGTGGAAGCGGCGTTCGTTGGACGCGCTGGAGCAGTAGAAGCGCGACCTGGGCCGCGGATTCAAAATGACGAGGATTTGACCCCACTAAAGAGACGGCGACGGCGGGGAACCCGAGAAATCTACCCTCCATAGCAGCCGCAACCGTGCCTGAATAGATCACATCGTCGCCCAGGTTTGCGCCATGGTTAATTCCGGCAATCACCATATCAGGCTCGGGATCCATGAGGCCCGTCAATCCGACATGAACGCAATCCGTAGGGGTTCCGTCTAAATAAAGAAAGCCATTCGGGGCAGTATGGACCCTGAGCGGTCGGGTGAGCGTCAGCGAGTTGCTCGCCCCGCTTCGGTTTCGGTCAGGAGCGATAACGAACGACTCTGCGGCGGGGGCAATGGCCCCATGAAGTGCGGTAAGTCCTGACGCCAGGTAACCGTCGTCGTTGCTAATCAGAATGCGCATACCAAAGGTTTCCACCAGAGTGGAGATAACTGCGGGAAGAACCGGGATTATCTCAGAAAGTCCTGAGCTCGCCCATTCCTATAATCCCGAAAACTCAATGGATAGTGAAACTCACTATGAAACCGGCGACTGATAGACTCAGCTGAATGAGCACTCCTTCCACAGCCGCCGCGGATTACCGGGTCATTAGAAAGGTCACGCTGGTGGGCGGGCTTGTGGACGTGATCCTGGCGGTTGGAAAACTTGTTGGTGGTTTCGCTTCGCAATCCCAGGCCCTGATTGCGGATGGAATTCACTCGATATCTGATCTGGTGACAGACTTGCTCGTGATCGTCGCTGCCCGACATGCCAGTCATGAGGCGGACTCAGAACACCCCTACGGCCATGGGCGTATTCAGGCTATCGCAACAGCGATCCTGGCCTTTTCGTTAGCTGTGGTCGCGTTGAGCATTGCATGGGATGCGATCACGCGCTTAAAAGGTGATGCAGACCTGCTCTCCCCTGGATGGATGGCGGTACTGATTGCCACCGTCTCCGTGATCGCTAAAGAGGCCGTATATCAGTACACCAACAAAACCGCCAAAGCCTTAAATTCGAGTTTGTTACGCGCGAACGCTTGGCATAGCCGCACCGATGCGCTCTCCTCAATAATCGTGATTGTCGGCGTTGTGGCTGTGATGGTTGGATTTCCGTGGGCGGATGCGGTAGGAGCGGTTGGGGTGGGTCTGATCATTCTGTATGCGGCATTCAAGATAGGACGTGAGGCCGTTGATGAGTTGATCGATACAGGGCTTGACCAGAGTACTCTTGCCTTAATGCACCACACTATCCTGGAGGTTCCAGGCGTCATTGGAGTTCATGAACTGCGTACCCGACGAATGGGGTCTCAACTTCTTGCGGATATGCATATCCATGTGGACCCACTAATCAGTGTCTCGGAGGGGCATAGCATTGGTGATCGTGTGATGGGTCTTCTGGGGCATAAATTTAAACGCCTTACTGATGTTGTGGTCCACATCGACCCGGAGGACGATCTGATGATCCCGAATTCGGAAGATCTCCCGCTCCGTCCTGAGATTGAACGCGCGGTGCGCGAGTGTTTGATTGAGGCAAAGAAGTCAGAAGTGCAGACCGGGATAGAGGACTTTGGTCTGGTGCTTCATTATGTCGGGGGTAGCATAACAGGCGAACTTACCTTTCCGCTCCCCGCTTCGGAATTGCGCGGCGTTCTTGAAGAAGAAAGCCAAGCGCTGTCGGAGCAACTAATAACAGAAACACCTCTCAGTGCGGTAAGAATTTTCTACCGAGCCTGAGCCAGAGAGCGTGATACCGCGCAATGGATCAGGCTAGTCGGCATAATCGAGAGCTATCTGACTGCCGCTAACCGGGTTACGCCAGACCAGCACTTCCTGAATTCGGCGGGGTGTAGCTCGCACGACGGTCAGCCTTAACCCGTCAAGTGCGAACTCTTCGCCGCTTTCCGGTATTCGCTGCGCATGGGCCAGAATCCAGCGACTGACTGAGTCGGTCGGCTTACCAGACAGGCTCAAATCGAAATGCTCGGACAGGATACGGAGTTCTGAAGCGCCCTCGATCGTTACCCGGTCCGGACTGTGGACCGTAAACTCATTCGGCGTTAAGTCGCTTTCGTCGTAGATTTCCCCGACCAGTTCCTCCATCAGATCCTCAAGCGTCACTACACCCTCCATGATTCCGTGTTCATCGACCACAATCGCCAGCTGATTCCGCTCCTGGCGTAGCGCAGCAATGGTATCGTTCAGGGATTGGCCTTCGGGGATGAAGTAAGGGGCCCGGGAGAACTCCTGGATGTGTCGCTCAGACGTTCCACTTAGAGCAGCTGAAAGCAATTCACGAACATGCACTACGCCGATGATTTCGTCGGGATCTTTGCCGTGCAAAGGGATTCGACTGAATGGCGCATTGGCGAGTTTTTCGACGGCTGCAGCGAGCGTAAGACTGGACGTCAGCCCAAAGACTTTATGACGCGGTGTCATGACATCTGCCGCCGTTAGATCCGTGAACGCGAAGGCCCTTTCGATCAGTCGCTTTTCGCTCTCCTCGATGGTTCCTTCTTCTTCGCCATATCCCGCCATACTGATTAATTCTGACTCCGTAACAGTGGGATCTTCCCCTGCCCCGGGACTCGCGGTGTTCCGTATGAAATATTCGAACACGCGACTTACCGGTGCCGTCAGGTGCACAAGCGCGAGGATTACGGGTGCAACCGCCAGGTAAATTCTCTCGGAATATCGGGTCGCGAGACTCTTGGGCGTGATCTCGCCAAATATCAGAATTACAACAGTGAGGGCGCCCACAGCAATACCAGGTCCGATACTCCCGAATGCACGCGTTGCGAGGACGGTAGCCAATGCGGAAGCGCTGATGTTCACCAGATTGTTCCCGATCAGAATTGCTACCAGCATTCGCGATGGATTCTCTTTGAGTCGCTGCAATGACCCGGCGCCGGGGCGGCCTGCCTCTGCGAGTGCATCAGCCCGTGCTCGGGACAACGCGATCAGGGCAGTCTCGGATCCGGAAAAGAACGCCGAAAGACCCAGCAGAACAACTAAGAAAAGTCCTTCAATCATTGGTATCGCTGTTCACGCCAGAGGAGATCCACATGCTATTGAGAGTTACGAAGCGTTTCAACATAGGCAACAATCAGATCAATTTCATCAAGCGTAATCTCAAACGGCGGGTAATATGGCGGGACATCCGACCACAGGGCATATCCAGGGACACGCGTAAATACAGGATGAGGCCGTCGCGAATAAAAGGTCAGAAAGCGTTCGCGCCAATCAGAGCTTTTAACCATCCATGTAAAGGAGGGGGAGTTCCCTATTCCTCCCATGCGGTTGTATTCTCCGATTACATGACAGCGCGAGCACAGTTGTCGCGATAACTCAAAACCCAGCTCGGCTGAATTCGAAGCGCGCGATAGCGGGAGGCTCGTAAAGGTGAGGAGCACACTAGCAAACACATTCGCGAAGATCCGGATCATCATTTCCTGAGGTCCTACAATACAGGTACGACCCAGTCGTAGGGGTCGTCGATTTCACCGTGTTGAATCCCAAGCAACGTCTCACGGAGGCGTTCCGCGAGGGACTCTTCAGTCTGAGGCGCCACGGAGATCTCCTCGTCGAGATGGTTAATCGAGGTGACGGGGGCCACGACCGCGGCGGTTCCAGCGCCGAAGATTTCCAAAAGTTCCCCAGAACGCGACGCGTCCGCCAACTCCCTCATCGAGACTCGACGGGATCGCGTCTTAATACCCCAGGCCTCCAGCAATGTGATTACGCTCTCGCGTGTAATGCCAGGGAGAATGGTGCCCGATAGATTGGGTGTGACAACTTCATCGCCTATCCGAAAAAAAACATTCATCTGGCCGGCCTCTTCGGCAAACGCGTGCTCCTGGGCGTCGAGCCAGAGAATTTGATCAAAGCCGTCCTGAGACGCAGCTGCCATAGGCTGCAATGTAGGCGCGTAGTTCCCGGACGTCTTTGCGGCCCCGGTACCGCCCATCGCTGCCCGAGTAAACCGCCCTTCCGCTTTAAGGCGGAGGCCGGGACTGCTTGAGGAGAAGTAAGGAGCGACAGGAGCCGCAGTGATCACGAACAGATACCGGCTCGACGGACGAACTGCTAGGTGACCCTCGTTGGCAAACACCAGAGGTCGAAGATAAAGCGCGTGGCCTCGGTGCTTGGGAATCCAGCAGGACTCAACCGAGGCAACCTCGGTAATGCATTCGATAAAGTCTTTGGCAGGTACGGGAGGGATGCACAACCGTAGACACGACGCTTCGAGCCTGGCGGCATTACGATCCGGTCGGAACAATCGGACAACATCATCGTGGGATCCTCGATAGGCCTTCAAACCTTCAAAGACGCTTTGCCCATATTGGATTCCGAGCGCCGTCGGCTCAACTTCCAGAGCAGCGCGGGGCCTGATGGATGCGCCCCCCCAAGCATCGTTCGCCCACTCTCGGACCAGCATATGGTCAGAAAAAACGTTCCCAAATCCGAGATCCTGGCCGGTAACCGACTGAACGCCCGAGCCCTTTTTCAGAACCCTGTCTATTCGCACGCTTTTTCTAGCCTCTCCAATCTTTTGTAAAAATTACGGCTGCCTTTAGGGGTCACTGTGAATTGGAATGCTTATTGATCGTTGAGATTAATTGCACCACCTGGTTTTCCGATAGCGCATTCGCACCTGAGAAAAGCACTTCTCCACTGCGGCCAACAACGAGCACATGATAGCCGTCATCTACCAGGCCCCAGGCGTCAACCAGAACTCGCTGAAGGTCCCGTACGTACAACGTGTTTGGGTATTTTTCCTGCTTTTTTTTCAAGAGCATATCGATAGCGAAATTGGGTTTCCAGGTTGCGGCCATGTTGATCACCGCCACCGAAGCCACTTTATCGCGATCGAAACCCTCGGCGGCGAGAGCATCCTCAACATGGGCATTCACTTTTACTTTGTCAGGATCGACGTACATGAGAATGTGTACTTTGCCTCTAAGTGAGGCGCTGCTCCAGGGGCCGTCCCCCACCAATCCGCCTTTTTTTTCATCCAGGACGACTGTTGGAACTACCTCGCCGACTACAACCTGTGCCATCGTCGCCGGTGCTAGGCAATACGCGAGAATGGCAATGGCGCTCCCGATAATCATGCGGGTGCCTGATCGATATTGATTCATAACGCTCTTCTTCTGCTTCGCTGCATCTTGGCACATTTGCGGATGCACACGGGGTTGCTGCCGGCCTCCCAGGCCTCAGGATAAATGGTTCTATAAGGCTCTTCCAGCAGGATCTCTTCCAGGAGGCGGTTGCGGATATTGTGTTCTGTTGAGTGGGAGACTCCCGCCCTTAAATTCATTCGCCGTTCGTCGTCAGAACCCTCAATCCAACAACAAGCAGAGACTGCGCCCGCGGCCACGATATAAGGCCGGTTTTGACGCTCAGATTTGTACTGGACGGAGTCGACGACTCCTGCCACCGGGGAGCGACTCGCGTCGCTAGAGGTCTCGCCGCCGGAACTTACAATATCGGTATACGCCGGATCGGCAGGAGTCAGGTCACGTAGAGTACCGTCGGGCAGTTGATAAGAGAATCGATTCTCCTTGCCGAACCGAATCGTATCGATCACTCTAAAGCTCGAGAACCCCATCTCCCGACTGCGCTCCAACGCCTCTGCAATTTGGTGCTGGTTATGTTCAAAAGGAATGAAATGCCATTCCGCTATCGCCCCGGTACCTAGATAGGCCTCGGCGTTCCGAATAATTTTCTCGAACCGGGTATTTACGCGGTATAAGTGATTTGTGTCCTCGAGCCCGTCGATATGAAACTCCACAACGGACTCCGTCCCGTTGAAATGTTCACCGAGTTCCCGCCACCAGTCAGCGCTGCGAAGCCCTCCGTTCGACGAAAGAATAACTTTGATATCAAACCCGATGAAATAGTCGCAGATTTCGAGACACTCACGCGCAGCAGGTGGATCGCCGAGGCCCCCGCAGAGATCAATCTCGCTGATCTTTGCGCAAATGGCTGGAGTGAAGTTCCGTTTGATGAGCTCAAGATCC
>JBMUHF010000212.1:0-1497 GCA_050302555.1 Arenicellales bacterium
CACTCGGAAGGTGACGCCATCATCGAGAAAACGGCCATCCTCGCGAAGCATTAATCCGAAACGACCACGACCAACCGGAAGATTATCGAATCGGTTCGTGTATAACCGATTAAGCAGTTCTCCAGTATCCGGCCCCTGGAGCTCAAAGGTGCCAAGGGGTGTCCCGTCGTAGATACCACAGGCATTTCGGACAGCCCTTGCCTCGCGCCCGACTGCATCCTCCATAGACTCGCCCGCCCGGGGGAAGTAAAACGGCCGACGGAAGTTCGCGCCGGCTTCGTCCATTGCCGCCCCTTGTGAGATGTTCCACTCCGTAATCGGTGTGGTTCTCGCCGGGATAATCAGCGGGCCGCGCTCATTACCGCCAATCACTCCGAAACTGACCGGCGTAAAGGGGGGGCGAAACGTTGTAGTGCCCACCGATCCCTGTGCCTCACCCAGTTCCTCGGTAACGAGGCCAATGACATTGGGATTCCCGATTTTTCCCTGGTCTACTGCCATTCCCGCAGTGGTATAGCGCTTGACGTGCTCGATCGATTGGAAGTTTTCACGCACAGCAAGGGCGATGTCGGCTGTGGTGACATCGTTCTGGAAGTCAACAAAGGCCTTACCTTTGAGCCCTTTCTCGGGCCAGGTGACATGGATCCCGTAGGGGATCTCGGCAACTTCAGCACCCAATGAAGATGACTCCGTCTTCTGACCTGTTAGATCCTGGACTAAAACCCGCGCGATTTCTTCTGCTTCGTTAAGGCATCCTGCAACAGAAAAAGTGCCATTTGCCGCACCAACACAATGGGCCTCTTGCGCTGGCTCCCCAGGGACAAACGCCGCCTTGTCTTTATTAAATACTGACTTTCCACCCGCGTGCGAGTAAAGATGGATCAGCGGATTCCAGCCCCCCGAATGACACACCAAATCACAGGATACTCTCTTGGTGCCCGACTCACTGGTGACCGTCACACCCCTGACGGCCGACCGCCCTTCCACACGGGTAATCCTCGCGTTTGTGATAACCGAAACCGAGTTTTTTCGAGCGACCTCGAGTTCAGCCTCACCCGGCGTCGCCCGGGAATCCACGACTTGCTTAATCGAGATACCGGCCTTAAGCAGCAGTTCGAGATGCGCATACGCTGTCGAGTTATTGGTGTAAACGACGGCACGCTTACCCGGGACCGCCGCAAAACGGCTCACGTAACACGCTACCGCATCTGCCAGCATCACGCCGGGACGGTCATTGCCGGGGAAGATCAGCGGGCGCTCCACTGCTCCGGTCGCAATCATTACCTTTTTCGTCCTAACGTGCCACAGCCGCTCGCGCAACCATGCCGTTTCGGGCTCGTGCTCCACAGCAAGCACCATATTGTGATCGTAATACCCTGCTGCAGTCGTATTCTGCAGCCAAGTCACATTTGGCCGCCGCTTCAAATCAGCGCTGATATCCTCGATCCACTTTAATTCAGTTTTTCCCTCTATCTCTCGGGGATGAAATAGCAGATG
>JBMUHF010000213.1:0-1966 GCA_050302555.1 Arenicellales bacterium
GTGGGTGCGGATCGGACCGAAACGCTCGCCGCACTCGACGAACTTGTCCAGGCCGGAAAAATCCGTTCCTGGGGCCTATCAAACGAAAGCGCCTGGGGTACGATGGACTTTGTTGCGCGAGCCGATGCCGCCGGTGTCGCTCGTCCGGCCGGTATCCAGAATGCCTACAGCCTGCTCAACCGAAAATTTGAACTGGCGCTTGCAGAGATTGCATTGCGTGAGCGTGTAGGGCTGCTGGCCTATGCGCCGGTGGCTGCCGGCGTGCTGACCGGGAAATACCTTGATGATGCCCGGCCACCCGGTGCACGCAATACCTTGTGGCCGTCCAACACACGCTACTTTAGCGAACAGGCGAAATCTGCTACCCGGGCATACGTAGACCTTGCAGCGGAATGCGGCATCAGCCCGGAAGTGCTTGCTCATGCCTTCGTGCTGACCCGTCCTTTTCTAACAGCATCCATCGTCGGCGCGACACAGATCCGACACCTGGATCGTGCGCTGGAAGCCCTCAACTTTGAAATCGATGCTGAGTTGCAGTCGCGCCTTGAAGCATTGCATCGCCAGTATCTGGTGCCGGCACCCTGAACTTCCTTTCTACCCATAAACCGTCCCTAGGCACATAATGACAGCCCTGACCCAAGCGCCTCGAGCGCCATCTAAAACACTGCTCAACTTTCCGTTGGAGTTAGATCTTGATCAGTTGGATGCGGATATCGCAATCCTCGGTGTACCGTATGGCCTGCCTTACTACCCCCACGGCATGGCCAATGACCAGAGTCTTGCGCCGGATGCGATCCGACAGGGGCTAAGTTATGTTCCCTACACCCTAACCAGTTACGACTGGGACCTGGGCGGGTATCTACTCGACGGGCGGGATATCAAAGTGGTGGACTGTGGCAACGTGACGGCTGATCTCAACGATCACCAGGAGCATTACCGTCGTGCAGAAGCGGCTGCCCGAAAGATTTTCGCGGGCGGCGCCACCCTGATCACGCTGGGTGGGGATCATGGCATCCCCATCCCCGTCATGCGCGCTCTTGAGCGTGAAGAGACCATTACCCTGGTCCACGTCGATGCCCATATCGACTGGCGCGATGAGGTCAACGGGGTCCGGGAAGGTTATTCAAGCCCGATACGACGCGCTTCCGAGATGGGCTGGTTCGGACAGATTGTCCAGATCGGCATCCGCGCCAACGGCAGCGCCGGGGAAGAAGAGGTGAACGATGCCCGAGCCTATGGTGCCGACATCATCACGGCCTACGAAATGCACGAAATCGGCATGTCAGCCGTGCTGGACAGAATCCCGGATGGCGGACCCTACTACCTAAGCATTGATGCCGACGGGATCGATCCAACTATCATGCCTGCGGTCATGGCCCAGGCGCCGGGCGGGCTCGACTGGGTGCAGACACGCCAGCTGATTCATGGGCTCACCCAAAAGGGCCGGGTTCTGGGCATGGATCTGGTGGAGATTGCACCCTCTTACGATCACGGTCATATCACTATCACCCACGCGGAGCGACTGATCTGTAACTTCATCGGTGCGTGCGTTCGCGCAGGGTATTACGACTGACGAAAAAACGGGACTTTTCAGAAAAATCAGCAGTGATCGGCGAGCACCTTCAGCAGATCATCGACCTGTGACGCGGGGGTGTTCCAGGCAGCCACGAAGCGCACCGCCTTGCCGTCGAGCTCTTCGTCGTTGACCGACAGGCCCTGCGCCGACAACCGCTCGATCAACGTCGCGGGCATACTCACAAACACTTCATTGGACTGCGTCGGGTAAGCAAGTTCAATGCCCGGAAGCGCCGCCAGTCCTTTGCTCAGACGCTGCGCCATCGCGTTGGCCTGACGGGCGTTGCGCAGCCAGGTACCATCCTTCAGGTAGCCTGCGAACTGTGACGAGATAAAGCGGCTTTTGGAGAGCAGCTGACCGGCACGCTTTTGCAGAAAAGGAAAATCGCCC
>JBMUHF010000214.1:0-13003 GCA_050302555.1 Arenicellales bacterium
GGGTGATCTGAATCTCTGCACTGATTGTCGCCCGCAGGATCTCGGAAAATCCGAGCGTAAAGAGTGCAAGATACGCCGCCCGCAAACGCAGTACGAGCAATCCGATCAGGAGGCCGAAAATGCCGCCCACAATCGTGCCCAGGACGATACCAAGCCACACCGGCATCCGCGTCACTTCGACTGTGCCGTTCCATTTTTCCATCGCCTGCGCCAGACAATCCTGGGTCAGGGTCGTGGACGTGACACCAATCGGGTTTTTGATAATGAGATATTGACCGCCAATGGCAAACTCGGTACACAGTCCGGTCGGCTCGGGAGAGAGGAAGAAGTAGTGGCAAAAAAGCGCTGTGGTATAGGCGCCCAGTCCCATAAAGGCCATATGCCCAAACGAGAACTGCCCGGCATAACCTGCCAGCATCGACCAACTCGACGCCAGGATCGCATAGAAAAAGCCAATAATGCAGATATGCATAATGTAGTCGTAGTTGCCGCCGGTGTAGACGAACGGAAACGCTACAAAGAACGCCACAATCAGTGCGCCCAGCAGTTGAGGAACGTTTTGTCTTTTCAAAACTTGCCGTGCGCCCCGCTGGCAAACTTGCGGCCAAACAGCCCCATGGGCCGCAACAACAGCATCACAGTCAGAATAATCATCCCGTAGGCTGGGATGTAGCTAGACGCTTTTTGTGGATTGGGCACACAACCGGTTCCTGCAGCCTCAACCAGGCCGACCAGAGTGCCGCCAACAAACGCCCCAGGCAGGGATCCCAGCCCGCCAAGCACCACAATAACGAAAGACCGCATCTCAGGAATCAACCCTACGATTGGCAACCAGGAAAAGGCCTGGACCAGAACCGCTCCCGAAAGCGCTGCAATCATGCACCCGAGTGCGAAGGCCAACATGTTCATTCGGTTTGGATTGATGCCCGCAATGGCAGCGGCTTCACGGTCCTGACTGACCGCGCGAAGGCCTTTTCCGGTCCAGGTGCGGTGCAGGAAATACAGCAGGCCCAACAGGACCAAGATTGAAAGGATGGCTGCGACAAACCGGGGGTTCGAGATCGATACGGTATCAAAAAGCGTCATGTTGCCCCGGCTCGTCTTAATCAGCCAGGGGTCCGCATTATCCGGTAGCCGAATCCGGGGGAAATCAAAAAACCGCTTTACTTTTACAGGGTTGAAGCCTGCCAGTGCGGCAACCAAATAAGTCAGTGTGAACGAAAGTCCAAAAGTCACGAGGATGCCGTACTCAACTGGGCGTTCCACCCGGCCGTCATACATAGGCGTCAGGAACAGGCGTTCGAACAGCGCCCCGAGCATAAATGTAATCGAACAGGAGCCCAATACTCCGATCAGGGGATGTACTCCCGGAAACCAGACAACAACAATGTAGTAAACCAACATGCCGCCAATCATATAAAAGGCGCCATGGGCGAAACTGACAAGCCCAAGGATAGAAAAGATCAGCGTGAGCCCCATTGCCATCAGGCCATAAATGATGCCGATGATAAGCCCGTTGGTGATCTGCGATGCAACGAAGGATCCGTTCGAGACACAGTTATTTTCAGGATCCGCATTAGCAAAAGCCACCGCGATAATGCCGATGATCACCAGGGACGACAACGTAATCATGACGCGGCCAATCTCGGGACTCTTCCACCATAATGGCGCTAACCCAAAAGGCCCGAACGCCGCGCCGATCAGCGAACCGCCGAGCGTCGCATTGGAGGTATCGCGGTCTTTACGAAGATAGACCCGGCGGGTGCCGATACCCCCGGTGACTCCCCAGAAAACAATCCAGAGCATCGTCCACCAGAAAATACTTGAGTATTGCATTGCTCCGATTATTCCTGCAGGTGGTGCTCACCGGTTACATCAATAAACATAAAAGTGAGCGGGGCAGGCGTGTGTCACGCCCACCCCGCTTTTAGAGTGATTCAGAAAATACGATCAGTGACCGACGTAGATCGCGTCGCCTGTCTTGTAGACGTCGGGATAAACAATCGTCATTGTATTGGAAGGCTCACCCTCTTTCTGATACTGGACCATCGTGATCGCAGGATCAGGCCACTGGTGCCACCACTCGTTCCCTTTGCCGTCAGCAGAAGGATCTTTGTTGGTGCCATACGGGAAGTAAATCCGCCCAAGGGTTCCCTCGTGGCTGATGTTCTCCAGTGCGTCGACGATAGCGTCACCGCTGGTGGAACCTGCCTCGTTGATTGCCTGGGCCAGGACGCCGATGGAGTCATAGGCTTCCAGCGCGTAACTTTCGACACCGGTCTTGCCGGTTTTTGCCTTGTAGTCGTTGGCAAACTTCAACGCGCTTTCGTTATACATGGTTTCCGGCACACCGATCCGCGCCATAAAAGCGAGGTTACCGTCAGGCACGTTTTCCCACCATGATTTACTCTCGAGACCGGCCTGATTGGCGTGGAACATCATATCTAGTGGACCGACGCCGGCGTCAGCCGCCTGCTGCGCGTAGTTGTATCCCGCCTCACCCGTCAACAGTACGATCACGTAGTCAGGATCTTCCGCCTTCACACGCTCGACGATACCAGCAAAATCCTGCGTACCGATATCCACACCAAAGGTGGTGCTTCCGATGCCTTTCGAGGCGAGACCTTTTTCACACTCTGCAGCGGCCGGGATGCCGTAGTCCGTGTTCTCGGTCACGATGGCAACTTTTTTGACACCTGGTGCCTGAGCCGCAAATTTCCAGATCACCCCTGACGCCCAGGAACTGAGCGGCGCGATACGGAAGATGTACTTCTGCTTGTCGCCGGTGATGGTGTCGTTCCAGGTTTCAGCGAAGACCACTGGAATACCACGATCATTGGCGACATCTTTACCGGCAACGCCAACGGAGCTGTGATAACCCCCGCCCACGGCAACAACGCCGTCCTGGGTAATGAGTTTTTCCATCAGGGCCCGCGCCTTCTCAGGCAGACCTTCGGTGTCAGCAATGACAACTTCGATGTCACAGCCGAGCACACCGCCGGCCGCGTTGATGTCTCGCTGAGCCAGAATCATGGCATCACGCATCGCCTCACCACCGGTCACGGAACCTGGTGCCGAAAGCGGAGCGAGGCCCCCGATCTTGATTGGGCAATCGGCAGCGAGTGCCGGGCCGCTGAGCGCCACCAGACCGAAGAGGCCTGCGACGAGACTAACGGCGGACGTCAGTTTACGCACTTTTTCCATTCCTATTCTCCTCATATTTTGAGTATCTGATTTCGAGTTTGACCACACTCGATACCTCCCGATCTTCGTTGCATCCGCGTTAGACATTGAACCAAACAATAATGCGATGGTTTCCAAAGACGGTGAATCTCATTGTTAAACAGATTCTCGATAGGGTCAATCCCAAGATCATGAAAGTCTGATGGAGGTCAGGGTATGCAGAAACTGTTGCAATGACCCCTACTTGGTTAAACTTAATGTAGTTTTTTATCGTTGAGGCTTTATGTCAGACAACTTAGATTCCACATCGACGCTGGAAACGGTTCCGGACCGTAGTATCCGCCAGTGGCTTCGAGACAACCGGATTGACGAGATTGAAGCCGTCATCCCTGATATGACGGGCATTGCCCGCGGAAAACTTATCCCTGCGCACAAATACAGCGAAGAGATCGGTATGCGCCTGCCTGAGGCGATCTTTCTTCAGACCGTAACCGGGGAATACCCCGAAGACCAGAGCGCCGTTGATCCTGCCGACAAGGATATCTTCCTGCAACCGGATCTTGACAGTTTCCGGCTGGTTCCCTGGACTCAAGAGCCCACCGCACTTGTGATCCACGACTGCTTTTACGCCGATGGGAGCCCTGTCGAGATGGCGCCGCGCTATGTGCTGCAGAAAATCGTCAATGCCTATCGTGAGAACGGGTGGGAGCCCGTGGTCGCGCCAGAGCTTGAGTTTTACCTGATTAAGCCCAATCCCGATGCTGACTATCCGCTGGAGCCTCCGGTTGGGCGCTCCGGTCGCGCCGAAGCAGGCCGGCAGTCGTTTTCAATAGATGCGGTCAATGAGTTCGATCCGCTGTTTGAGGATCTATACGACTATTGCGAAGGCCTCGAAATCTCGCTCGAGACCCTCAATCACGAAGCCGGCGCGGCACAGATGGAGGTCAACCTGCTGCACGGTGATCCAGTGGCGATCGCCGATCAGGCTTTTTTGTTTAAACGGGCCGTGCGCGAAACTGCGCTTCGGCACAAGATGTACGCCTCTTTCATGGCCAAACCCATGGAAAAAGAACCTGGCAGTGCCATGCACATCCACCAGAGCGTGATCTCCGCAAAGACCGGAGAAAATATCTTCAGCGATACCGACGGCGATGCCAGTTCACTTTTTTATGCGTATATCGGTGGACTGCAGCGATTTTTGCCGGCTTCCCTATCTCTTCTTGCGCCGAATGTGAACTCATATCGGCGTCTCATCCGCTACCACGCAGCACCGATCAACGTCCAATGGGGGCTCGATAACCGTACGGTGGGTCTTCGGGTTCCGGACTCAGGCCGTGAGTCACGCCGGGTTGAAAACCGGGTACCCGGCGCCGATGCCAATCCCTATCTCGCCATTGCAGCAAGTCTCGCTTGCGGGCTACTCGGGATGCAGCAGAAACTCGATCCCAGCGCACCAGTGACGGCAAGCGCCTATGATATGCCGTATGAACTGCCCCGCAGCTTGGAGCAATCGCTCGAGGCGCTGGAACACTGTGACGATCTCAAGGAGATGCTGGGCACGCGTTTTGTTCAAGCCTGGCATGCAGTCAAGGAAAGTGAATATGACACTTTTCTTCAGGTGATCAGCTCCTGGGAGCGCGAACATCTTCTACTGAATGTCTAGATCAGACCCTTCTGCCCTATTGATTATCACAACCTTTTTCGTACTTTTTAGTAAGTAAACTGTATTGACGTGGCCAATCTCTCGCTTCTAAGATGAGGGATTAATCCCAAAAAACGATTACTGCTGAGGAGCATCCCCATGACGCTTACCACCGCCGAATATCAGGCGCTTGATCATGCTCACTTTCTTCACCCTTTTACCGATCACAAACGGATGCATGAAAGGGGTGCACGAATTATCGAACGTGCCGACGGTGTGTATCTGTGGGACACTGATGGCCATCAGTTGCTGGATGGCATGGCGGGCCTCTGGTGTGTCAACGTGGGCTATGGGCGTAAGGATCTCGCTGAAGTCGCACGCAAACAGATTGAACAGTTGCCCTACTACAACAGTTTCTTCCAAACGGCGCACCCGCCGGTTATCGACCTGTCGACACTGCTATCCGAAGTCACGCAGGATCATCTTACGCACGTATTCCTGACCAATTCGGGTTCGGAGTCGAACGATACGGTCGTGCGCATGGCGCGCTACTTCTGGCAGTGCATGGGCCATCCCGGAAAGCAGGTCATCATCAGCCGTCGGAATGCGTATCACGGCAGTACCATGGCGGGCGCCAGCCTTAGCGGCATGCAGGCCATGCATGAGCAGGGAGGCCTGCCGATTCCCGATATTGTGCATATCGGCCAGCCGTTCTGGTACCGGGAGGGTGGCGACCTGACCCCAGAGGAGTTCGGCAAAAAGGTTGCCGGCGAACTTGAACAGAAAATTGAAGAGCTCGGCGAACATCGGGTCGCTGCATTTATTGCTGAACCGATTCAGGGTGCCGGCGGCGTGATCGTGCCGCCCGAAACCTACTGGCCGGAGATCAGCGCTATCTGCCAGCGTCACCAGATTCTGCTCGTGGCTGATGAAGTCATCTGTGGATTCGGTCGCACGGGCGAATGGTTTGCCAGCGATTACTATGGCCTCAAGCCCGACCTCATGCCAATCGCTAAAGGACTTTCCTCTGGATACCTTCCCATCGGCGGCGTCATGGTCTCAGAGCACATCGCAAGGGTCATCATTGAAGAAGGTGGTGAATTTACTCACGGCATGACTTACGCCGGGCATCCGGCTGCCTGCGCGGTAGCCGCTGCGAATATCCGCATTCTGCGTGACGAAGGCATTATTGATCGGGTGCGCACAGAAACCGGTCCTTATCTGCAGCAGCGATGGGCCGAACTTAGCGATCATCCCCTGGTCGGTGAGGTGCGTGGGCTGGGCTTTCTGGGTGCGCTGGAGATCGTTGCCGACAAAGACACCCGTGCGCAGTTTGAGCCGTCAGGCACTACCGGGGCCCTTTGCCGCGACATTGCCGTTGACCTGGGTCTTGTGATGCGCGCTGTCGGCGACAGCATGATCATCTCCCCGCCGCTGATTATGTCTAAAGAGGAGATCGATGAACTGGTCGAACTGGCCGGAAAAGCCCTCGACAAGACTTTAGACCAGGTCCGGGCATAACGCCAAACCGCTGCGGTCAATGTCTTAGGCTCTTTGGCCTCGCATGTGCTGCTGCAAGGTTCGCGCCGTAATCGAGAATAACCTAAGATAGAAGGATCCAGCCCTTTTTGAGAGGGGTCACGGTTAAACCCAATAAAAAGAGATTGAAGGAGGAGCAAAATGAAAAAAGAGGATATCGTAGAACAACTCGCCACAGGCCAGATGAGCCGTCGGAAGTTCAACCAGAGCCTAATGGCGCTTGGTGCCACCATGGTGATGATGCCGGTAGGCAGCCGCTCCGCGTTTGCCGCGAGTGATGACCATCCCACCGTGTTTACCTGGGAAGGCTGGGACGTTCCCGAACTGCACCAACCTTATCTTGCCAAACATGGCGAATCACCCAACATGGCCATCTTCGGTGACGAGGAAGAAGCCTTTGCCAAGATGCGTGCCGGTTTCAAGGTCGATCTCACCCAGCCCTGCACCTATAAAGTGCCGATCTGGAAAGATGCGGGCATTCTGAACCCAATCGACACCAGTCGACTCAGCAACTGGGACGACCTCATCCCGAGTCTCAAAACCATCCCGGGCACCTTTGAAGGCGACAAGCAGTACTTCATTCCCACCGACTGGGGCCTGACGTCAGTGTTGTATCGTGCTGACCTTGCTCCTGAATATGTCGGCAACGAATCCTGGGGGATGCTCTGGGATCCGAAGTACAAAGGCCGTCTGTCTATGGCAGACAGCCTGATCGACGGCGTTATGGTCGCCGCCATCTACATCGGCGCCAAAGATCCGTTCAACATGACCGATGAGGAAATGGCAAAAACCCGGGCGGCCCTTAAGGAACAACTACCATTGATGCGGTACTACTGGACCAGCCCGGCGGATATCGAGCAGGCGCTCGCCTCCGGTGAACTGGTTGCCACTAGTGCATGGAACTCATCTTACGCTGCACTTAAGAAGGAAGGCTTCGATGTCCGCTACTCCAGTCCGAAAGAAGGCGCCATGACCTGGGTTTGCGGCTTCTGCCTGATGAGCGATCATGATCCGGCCAAACTCGATCGGATTTATGACTACCTGGATGCTTATGCCAGTGTCGAATCGGGCGTGTTTGCGCTGACCGAGTACGGCTACGGACACGGCAACCTTAAGGCTTTCGCCAAGGTCGAGCAGGATCAGCCAGGCCTGCTCAAAGAGTTAGGCTACTCGGTAAACGTGAACGAAACTCTGGATGCCGGCATCTTTCAGGCCCCGATGGGCAACGAGCCGGCGCTTCAGGCTATGTTCGAAGAAGTCAAAGCCGGTATGTAGTCCTGCCGGTTCGAAGCTGAGCAAACGATGCCGGGTGAGGCTTCCTCACCCGGCATTATGCTTTTAGCCTATCACCTCCCTATCGCCTACTGGGCCTCTCAATACAAAATCTATCGCTCATGAGTCGAACCGCCATGTCGTTGCAGTCCTTTGGCTCAACTATCCGGAGGCGCTTTCTGGAAAGTGAGGCCCTCAGAGGCTTCGGTCTTCTTTCCCCAACGCTGCTGGCGATGGTCTTTGGCCTTGCAATGCCGTTGCTGATCCTTTTTACGCTCAGTTTCTGGCTGCAGGACTACGTCGATTTCATAAAAACATTCTCGTGGAAGAACTACTCAGACTTTTTTGCCAAGCCCATTTACGGGATGATCCTAATCAAGTCGATCAAGATCTCCGGCGTGGTAACGCTGGCTACCGTCCTGCTGGCTTATCCAATGGCGTACTTCATTGCTTTTCGAGTTCAGAAAAACAAACTGGTCTGGCTGATCTTGATCACGGTCCCGTTCTGGACCAGCTATCTCCTGCGCGTCTTTGCATGGAAGGTGATGTTGGGATACAACGGGGTTGTCAATTCTGGCCTCAAGTCTATCGGCCTCATCAGCGAACCGCTTGAGTTTCTGCTGTATAACCCATTCGCGGTAACGATCACGCTGGCTCACGCCTGGGCAGCGTTTGCAATCCTGCCGATCTATGTATCGCTTGAGAAAATCGACCGCTCTTTGCTTGAGGCAGCTCGGGATCTGGGTGAAAACGCCTTTATGAGTTTTGTGCGGGTCACACTGCCGCTCTCGATGCCGGGCGTCATCGCGGCAAGCCTGCTGGTCTTTATCCCGACCGTTGGAGACTACGTCACCCCCTCGCTGGTGGGAGGCCCCAGCGGCATCATGATCGGCAACATTATCCAGTCGATGTTCGGCAAGGCATTTAATTGGCCGCTCGGCGCGGCCATCTCCGTGATGTCGATGCTCACGGTAACGGCGATGATCTGCCTCTTTCTCTGGGGTACTCACCGTTTTCGCAGGAAGATCGCATGAACACGAATCGTCCCTGGTGGCGGCCCGACGGCTTTGCAGTCTATGCCGTGATCTACCTGACCTTTATTTATCTGCCAGTCCTGTTTCTGCCGCTGTTTTCGTTCAATAAGTCGAAGTACATTGCTTTTCCGCTGAAAGGATTTACCTTCAAGTGGTACGAGAAGATGATCAACAGTCCGGATATGCTGGAGGCCCTGATGAACAGTATCAAGGTCGGACTGACGGTGGCCATACTAAGCACCATGCTGGGTCTGCTGGCAGCCAAAGCCGTAACCCGCTATCGGTTGCCGGGACGAGGGCCGGTCATGGGCTTCATCATGGTACCACTCGTGATTCCGGAAATTATTCTGGCGATCTCGCTGCTGATCCTGATCACGCAGGTGGGGATACCCCTCTCATTGTGGACGGTGGGTTTCTCGCACATGCTGTTGTGTACGCCTTTTGCGATGTTGGTGCTGATCTCCCGGATGGAAGGCTTTGACCGCAGTCTGGAAGAGGCCGCGCTTGATCTCGGTGAGAATGCCTGGATGACCTTCTGGCGGGTCACTTTCCCTATCGTGCTGCCAGGTATTGTTGCCAGCCTGCTGCTGACCTTCACTATTTCTTTTGATGAATTCGTGCTGTCCTTCTTCCTCACCAGCACAGACCCAACCCTTCCGATTTATATCTGGAGTTCACTGCGCTTTCCCACCAAGCTTCCGCCAGTGCTGGCTCTGGGTGCCAGCATATTTGTGATTTCTTTCTTCGTCGTCGCTTTTGCTGAATGGTTCAGACGGCGTGGCGTAAAAACCGACAGTACTTCGGGACTTTGAACATGAGCGATGCAATCATTTCTTTCCAAGGCGTTAGCAAACACTTCGGGTCTGTAAAAGCTGTGGAGAACGCCAGTTTTGACATTCAACGAGGTGAGTTCTTCTCGCTACTCGGTCCGTCGGGTTGCGGCAAGACAACCTTGCTGCGGATGGTGGCAGGTTTTGAGATCCCCAGTGCGGGAGAAATCATGATTGATGACCAGCCGATGTCAGCGACACCACCCAATCACCGTCCGGTGAACATGGTGTTCCAGAACTATGCGATCTTTCCGCACTTGGATGTACGGAACAACATTGCTTTCGGCATGCGTAAAGCTGGGCTCACCCGGGCCGAACTGGACAAGCGCATCGACGAAGCGCTGGAGCTCATCAAACTGCCGGGATATGGCAAGCGTGGTGCAGACGAACTCTCGGGTGGGCAGCGTCAACGCGTCGCCCTAGCCAGAGCGCTCATCAAGCAACCCAAGGTGCTATTACTGGATGAACCACTGGGCGCGCTCGACAAAAAACTTCGCGAGCAGATGCAGATCGAACTGCGCCAACTGCAGCAGCAGATCGGCATTACTTTTCTGTTTGTTACCCACGACCAGGAAGAAGCTCTGACGCTGTCCGACCAGATCGCAGTAATGTCCGAGGGTGAGGTCATGGAAATCGCCTCGCCGGGACAACTTTATGAATCACCCGGCTCTCGATTCGTTGCGGATTTCATCGGTAGCATGAATTTCTTCGAAGGGGAAATCTCATCCTCCACCGACAGTGCCGTGACGGTACAGACTCCGGTGCTTGGCGAGGTCAAGGTCACCGGATCTGATGCCGGTGTATCAACGGGACAGCAGGTCTGGGTGGCGATACGGCCTGAAAAAATGCAGCCGGTATTCTCGGATCCGGGAGAGAGCGCCAACACCACGGGCGGTACGATGGGGGTTTCAGCATATCTTGGTGACCGGAGCCACTTCTACGTACACCTGCCTCAGCGTGAAGACCCGGTACTGGTCGCGCTGCAGAATTTGGAACGCTCGATGACGCACCTCCACAAGCCCAGTCAGCCCGTGTGGCTGCAATGGGCCAGCGATGCTGTGGTGGTGCTTTCGCGCGACTGACGAAACGGCCTGACTCTCCTTCATGGGCTTTCGACTAACCATCGGTGCAGTCAGCCTGTGCACAGGTTTGTGGGCTGAGCTTCCTGCTCTCGCACACTCTTCAGTTGCCGTTGATCCGGGGAAAGGCGTACTGATCCTGAACGACACGGCCTATCGACTTGATGGCGCTACCCTGCCCCATCCTGATGCACTGTGCCAGAACAGCAACAATGACTGGCCGTGCGGAAAGGCTGCATGGCAAATCCTTGCCGACCGTGTCATTCAAGGCACTTTGGAATGTAGTCCACTGGTCTCGCTGTCAACTTCCGCCTCGACAGCGGGTAGTCTGCCGGCAGAATGCACCCTGGATGGAGAAAGCCTGAACGCCACACTGGTCCGCTATGGATGGGCGCTCACCAATGCCAGCCCGGCAGCCCCTTTTCAGAAAGAAGAAGCGCTCGCCCGGGAAGAAGCGCTCGGTATCTGGCGCGATGGCTTCGTTCCGCCCGACAACTGGCGGAGATCAGACGCTTCTGACTGTGGCGTCTGTAGCGCGCGGCATGAAAGTATCGTTCGGTCCCGGGAACGGCACCAGCAGGGCACGGGCGAAGCCAGTACCGACTAAGGGTCTCTCGGATGCCTGCAATCAGCACAGCCATACAATATGAGCGCCTGAACGCCGCAAACTGGGGCCACTGGCGGTCGCAGATGCTTCGTCTTGAAACACAGACTTACGAACCCTCCCGGCAGGATACGCCCGAGACCCTTGAAAAAATCATTTGTCACGAAAAAGGTGTCAGTCTCGCGGCTATCAATGGGGAGCAACTGGCCGGCTTTTGTCTGGGAGCACCACTCGAGGCCTTTTCCCATGTTCGCGGCCCGGCCGAAGATTCATTACGAGGCAGCGCTACGGTGCTCTATGCCGCGGATACCCTCGTCGATGATGAGTATCGCGGTCAAGGAATCGGCCGAGAACTTAAAGCACACCAGATCGGTGCCGCACGGTCAGAGGGATTCGAACAGATCTCCGGGCGTAACCGGGCAGGACTCGCCGACGCCATGTGGCGGCTGAATAGTTCGCTTGGCGCCCGGGCAGTTCATATAATTGAAAAAGACTACCAGGACGGTATCGAACCTGATCTGTGCATCTATTACCGGATTGCGCTGTCGGCACCTTGAAGAGGCAAAATAATCCATGAGACCTGACCACATCCGAATCGTCGAAGTGGGGCCCCGCGATGGGCTACAGAACGAAGCCCAACCCCTGTCGCCCCAGGAGCGTGTCGACCTGATACAGCAACTGGCCGCTGCCGGACTCAAAGATATTGAAGCCGGATCCTTTGTATCACCCCGCTGGGTTCCGCAGATGGCCGGCAGCGACGAAGTGCTGGAATCGCTCTCGGGACGATTGGATCTTCGCCTTCCGGTACTCGTCCCCAACAAGAAAGGCTATGAAAATGCCCGGGCTGCGGGCGCCCGCGAGATCGCGATCTTCGGCGCTGCGTCGGAAACCTTCTCACAGCGCAACATCAACTGCAGCATTGATGAAAGCCTTGGACGCTTTGCTGAGGTGTGCGCACTCGCCAAGGACGATGGCGTTGTCATCCGCGGCTACATCTCCTGTGTACTCGGCTGCCCATACGAGGGCAAGGAGATCGCTCAGGTGGCCAGTCTCGCGGCGAAACTGATCGCAATGGGATGCTCCGAAATTTCTCTGGGCGATACCATTGGCGTTGGCACTCCGGACAAGGCGCGCGCGCTGGCAAAAGCCTGCGCGAGCGAAACCGGTATCGAGAACCTCTCGGTGCACTTTCACGATACCTATGGGCAGGCGCTTGCCAACATTCTTGCCTGTATCGAGATCGGTGTAAACACGGTAGACACCGCTGTTGGCGGGTTGGGCGGATGTCCTTATGCATCCGGGTCTGCCGGCAATGTGGCGACTGAAGACGTGGTCTACATGATGGAGGGTCTTGGCATTGACTGCGCGACTGACCTTGATCAGCTCGTCACCATCACCGATTCACTGAGTCGCCGACTGGGGCATCCTCCGGCCTCACGGGTTGCAAGGGCCCAACTCGCCAAACGACACTGAGCCCCTCTGGGAAGCTTACCGATAATCCTCGGGCTAAAACGACTACAACAAAGCGGGCAAACCCCCCAAGTCCTTAAGTTCTGCATCGGCAAGGGTACCGAGGCGCTCGGCCTGCTGGCCGAAGCGGTTAATCCAGGCAACCTTGAATCCAAAAGCGCCAGCACCTGCGGCATCCCACGCATTGGACGACTGGAATGCAATCTCGTCCGGCTGAAGATCCAGCTGATCAACCGCCAGTTGGTAAACCCGCGGGTCCGGCTTGTAAACGCCAAGGGAATCAACTGAAATTACCGCATCGAAGAAATCCTGAAGTTCACTGTTTCGAACCGCAGAATTCAGCATCTCGG
>JBMUHF010000215.1:0-2852 GCA_050302555.1 Arenicellales bacterium
GCAACGATGTCGCCAACCCAACGTGGACATTGTTTGCGCAGACTAGGCGACCTGGTTAAAGAGAACGGGGAAGAACTGGGCCGTACCGAATGTATAGATACCGGAAAACTTTATAAGGAAACCCGCTGGCAATCAAACTACATAGCTGAGTTTTACTATTTCTTTGCAGGATGCGCAGACAAAGTCCATGGGGACACGCTTCCTATTGATAAACCTGAAATGTTTGTTTTCACTAAGCGTGAGCCGCTAGGTGTCGTTGCTGCGGTGGTTCCATGGAACTCCCAACTTTTCCTGAGCGCGATAAAAATCGGCCCAGCATTGGCGGCGGGTAACACTGTTGTCTTGAAGGCATCGGAGCATGCGGCTGCGGCGATGTTGGAGTTCGGCAAATTGATTGATCAGGCAGGTATTCCGCCAGGGGTGGTCAATATTGTGACGGGATTCGGCGACCCCTGCGGTAGAGCGCTGACGTCACATCCACTTATCTCGAAAATCGCGTTTACCGGGGGACCGATCGCAGCGCAGCAGGTTATCCATAATTCCGCCAAAAATTTTGCTGGACTCACACTCGAACTCGGGGGTAAGTCTCCGGTAATCGTTTTCGATGACGTTGATATTGATAGTGCAGTCAATGGCGCACTTGGCGCCATCTTCGGTGCCACAGGCCAGAGTTGTGTCGCCGGCTCTCGTCTCTACCTGCAGAAGACGATTGCGGATGCTTTTCTCGAGAAAATGGTGAAGAAAGCAAAGCAGATTGTTGTTGGCAACCCCATGGATGAAAAAACCCAAATGGGTCCTCTGTGCACGCAAGGCCAACTTGATCATGTAATCCGCGAGGTGGCGTATGCCGAAACCGAAGGAGGGGTAATTCTTTGCGGTGGAAAACAACCGGAGGATTGCTATGGACAGTATTTCGAACCAACAATTATTGACTGTCCCAGCCAGGATATGCGCATCGTTGATACAGAGTTATTCGGCCCCGTTTTGAGTGTCTTGCGTTTTGATAACGAAGCGGAAGCCCTACAGATGGCTAACGATACTAAGTATGGACTGGCAGCAGGTGTGTTCACGCGGGATACGTCCCGTGCATTGCGGATGATTGACCAGATCAGAGCGGGGATTATCTGGATAAATGGTTACCGTATCGTCTCACCAATAGCTGAAGCAGGTGGGATGAGATATTCAGGATACGGTCGGGAAAGCGGTCTTCAAGCAATCTATGACTACACTCAAACCAAGACTGCCTGGCTCAATACCTCTGATGATCCTATTGGGGATCAATTTATCGCGCGCTAAAAGGCAATCTCCATGAAGTTTCAGCTTGTAATTAACATTGAAAGAAGTGATGCCAGCGTACCTATGGATGAGGTGATGCGTCACACGCTGGAGATGGTACAGATCGCTGACCGTGGGGGCTTCAGTATCGTCTGGGCGGCAGAGCATCATGGGCTCGAAATGAATGTGGCACCCAACCCTTTTCAGATCTTGACCTGGTGGGCGGGTAATACAAATGAGATTCGCCTCGGTACCGCGGTTGCAGTGGCCGCATATTGGCATCCTATACGGCTCGCGGGAGAAGCTGCTTTTTTTGATCTTCTGAGTGGTGGCCGCCTTGAGTTTGGAATCGGCTCAGGCGCCTATCAGCGCGAATTTGATCGGATGAAGCCTGGCCTGAAGCAATCAGATGCCTATAAATATATGCAGGAAATGTTACCCGCTTTAAAGGCGCTCTGGGCAGGTGATTACGAACACAATGGCGAATACTGGTCCTTCCCGAGCACCACCTCGGTACCAAAGCCGGTTCAAAAACCCCATCCTCCGCTCTGGGTTGCTGCCCGCTCACCAATCACCTTTGACTACGCCATTGCCAACGGCTGCAACATTATCTCCTGGCCGTTAACCCGGTCGTTCGACGAAGCGGAGCTCTACAAAACACAGTTCGAGGAGGCTATTGCGAAAACGCCTGACTGCAAGAGGCCGTTGTTCGCCATGATGCGTCACGCGGCACTATACGAAAACGATGCGGGACGCGATTCCGCAATGAGTGCGCTGCAATCAAGTATGGGCTGCTTTGAAAATCTGTTCCGAAATCTTGGAGACGTGATCAATGGCTTTCCAAAACAGATTCCGGTTGAGGAGCTGGTGGAGCGTGATCAATATGATCCCAAAATGCTCGAAGAGAATCTAATGTTCGGCTCACCTGATTCGGTTATTCATAAACTCAAGCGCTACGAAACGCTTGGCGTTGATCATTTTGCCTATTTGGCAAGCATGAACTGGGGCCTTAAGGAGCAGAAACGCTCTTTGGAATTATTTTGCAATGAAGTTATCCCGGAATTTAGTTAATGCCCACAACTAGCAGCGGAACGGCATATTCTCTTTGTGGGCCAGAAAATGCTTCCGTGGTCACACTGATTCATGGCCTTGGCGTGAATCGTCTGATGTGGGAGCCCTTTGAAACGGCTTTGGCAAACCAGCATCAGGTGCTCAGCTATGACATTCTCGGCCACGGTGGGAGTCGTCGACCTGACGAGCCCCTTTCATTGCAATTGTTCTCCGATCAACTTCAGGACTTATTGAGCGAACTCGACATAGAACGCTGCGCAGTTGTCGGATTCTCTTTGGGGGGAATGATCAATCGCAGATTTGCTATGGGCCATCCTGAAAGAACCAGCGCGCTGGTTATCCTGAACTCACCTCACGAACGTACCGCGGAGGCGCAGCAATTAGTCGAAGAACGTGTCATGGATACAGCATCATGGGCTCGAAATGAATGTGGCACCCAACCCTTTTCAGATCTTGACCTGGTGGGCGGGTAATACAAATGAGATTCGCCTCGGTACCGCGGTTGC
>JBMUHF010000216.1:0-1305 GCA_050302555.1 Arenicellales bacterium
GAAAAAACACGGGCAGCCCAAAGGGCATTCAAGATCAATCAGTCGCTTACTGATTCCAAGTCGCTGGTGACGCGAGGCATGAGCCAGTGGCGTCCCTGCAGCAGCCCCGGCGGATGTGGCGGTGACTGGGCCGAGGCCAACTTTTTTGCCCTGCATCAGCTCGCTACCGGTGGTAAACAGACGGATGGAAAGTGTATTGATCCACTCTATCCAGGGGCGACGTGTTCTGATAAAGGCTATGCCAGCGGCTACGACGTCGGCTGGCGTGACGACGCGGGAAGAATCATCCTCTGGTTTGGAGACGCCTGTTCCTGGAGTACAACCGTCGACAAGAGTGAGGTCAACGCCGCTCTGCTGGCCAATAACGTTATCGTGGCCGGTATTAACACTTACAGCGAGCGGCGCGGTATCGACTACCGGGCCGATACCAATAGAGGATCTTGCTCACTAAGCCGGGCCGACCCCGGCCAGGCGACGCTCGTCACCAGTACCACTTCGGGCACACTGACCAATAATGTGAGCGGCACGGTGGCTACCGTTAACGCCGTCCTTGAGGCGGTCGCCGGTGGGATTGCCCAGTCGGGCTCTGCGGCCGCCGTCTCTTTCAGTACTGGCTCATTGACCGAGAGCAGTCAACTCTATCAAAGCAAGTTCAATGCCAAGGACTGGTCTGGAGACCTCGTCGCTTATCAACTGAAGAGTGACGGGTCGCTTGGCAGCAAGGTTTGGAGTGCTGCGGCCAAACTGGATGCCACAAACTCTGGGAACCGGGTCATGATGACCCTGGGTTCACAAAAGAGCGCAGCCGTAGGCGTGCCTTTTCGCTGGAACACGATCACATCGGGTCAGCAAAATGATCTTCGCACTGAGCCCAATGGTTCCCGCGGTAATGTCTCCAAAGGCACAGCACGCCTTGAATACCTGAGGGGAGATCGATCCCACGAAGGCAAAGGCTTTGGCTTTCGGACTCGCGGCAGTGCGCTTGGTGACATCTGGCACTCCAGCGCAATTTATGTCGGTAAGCCAGGCCAGTCCTGGCCTGACAGCGGTGGCGGTTTTCCCGACGGATCCGACAAGTATTCTGTTTTCGCGTCCAACAGAAGCGCTCGCACCCCCGTCGTCTATGTGGGTGCCAACGATGGTTTTCTGCACGGCTTTCTCGCCAGCAACGGCAAGGAGGTGATCGCCTATGCGCCCAGCGCACTTTTCAGCAACAGCATCAGTGCCGGCTATCACCGCCTGAGCGATCCCAACTTCAACCACAACAACCTTTATGTTGACGGAACACCGACCGTCAGCGATGCC
>JBMUHF010000217.1:0-1781 GCA_050302555.1 Arenicellales bacterium
GACCGCTCGACGATCTGGCTGAGCATCGTATCCGAGGGCTTGAGATATACGATAAGCGTATCTTCAGCGAGCTGTTCGAGTACGCCTGGCTCATCCAGTTCGCACAAGCTACCTCCCGCATCATTAATGAAATGTGGGTATCCGTAGGTGTAATGCCCCTTCGCAATAAAGGCTCTTACGTCCAGCATGGCTCTGATCTCGGCTTCCCGATGAAGTCCCTGACGACGCTTGAATTCTTCCACCGACAGCCCGCCCAGCTCGGGATTGCCGATCATCCCAAGAAAGCTGGCTACAGGCTTGAGATTGTGGACCGAGATATTGTGACAAAGATAAATCGAGTCAGAACGCAACAGCTCTGCCAAAAACGGCACCCGCATCGCTTCGCGCTTGACGTTATCCAATATAGGCTCATCCAGATAACGCGTTCCAATCCGGTAGTCGCCCGAATAATGAAACCAGGTCTGTCGCGGCAATCGTGAGGCCAGCGTAGTCTTTCCCGATCCGGACATGCCCAGCAGGGTGATGGCCTTGCGGGGAGACTTCCAGAAGGCAGTGCCTTTTAAGTTTTTTCGGTACATTAAGATAATGTCGTTAGGGTCTTCAGGAAAGTGTTGAAAGTGTCGATCGCATTGGCTCCGGCAGCGGTCTCGGCCTGCGCTGGCCCCGGTCGACAAACACATGGGTAAATCCGCCGACCGCGGTGACAGTTTCTTCGCCTTGTGCAAACATGCCCACTTCGTAACTGACACTGCTGTTGCCCAGATGTGTTACCCGCAAACCGCAATCAACGACGCCAGGGTAAGACAGCGACTGGAAGAACTGGCACTGCGACTGTGCGACCAAGCCAATTGCCTCGCTCTTTTCGATATCCAGCAACTGATGCTCGATCAGGAACTGGTTCACGACGCTATCGATGTAACTAAAGTACACCGCGTTATTAATGTGGCCATAGGCATCATTATCGACCCACCGGGTACTGACCTGTTGCCAATACCGGTAATCGCCGCGTGAATAATCCGAAGGCTTAGCATCCACTGAACGACTCAATAACCGATCCTGACTGCCGTACGACCCGTAACGGAACCCGTCAGGTAGGCATCAAAAGCTCCTGGCAGGTCATCGAACTCAATAGTGCTCGGTACAATCAGATCGAGATGGGCAGGACGCAGGTCATCTGCCAGGCGTTGCCAGGCCTGATGGCGAAGCGCCTCAGACATTTCGATCGAGTTGATACCCAGCAAAGAAACTCCGCGCAGAATAAAGGGCATAACGGTAGTTTCGAGCTTGATTCCGCTGGCATTACCAATCGATGCGACGTTGCCCCACGGCTTAACCGTCCGGGTCAGCCAACCCAGTGTCTCGCCGCCGACATTGTCAACAGCGCCGCCCCACAGACCCTTCTCCAGAGGTCGGGTACCCATCTCAAGTTCATGGCGATTAACGAAGTCTGTTGCGCCAAGTTGTTTCAGATAATCATGTTGGTCTGACTTTCCGGTCATTGCAACCACCTCGAAGCCTTTTCCCGCCAACATATCAACAGCGATGCTGCCGACACCGCCGGTAGCGCCGGTGACAATCACCGGGCCGTGATCAGGGCTCTGGCCGTTTTCCTCGAGCCGAATCATGGCAATCGCGGCAGTAAAGCCGGCGGTACCAATTGCCATTACGTCGCGAAGTTCAAGACTCGCCGGAACGGGCACAACGCATCCAGCCGGCACACGGGCCACTTCCGAATAACCACCATCGCGAGTTTCAGAAAGACCGCAGCCGCATACCAGAAC
>JBMUHF010000218.1:0-4142 GCA_050302555.1 Arenicellales bacterium
GTTGATCGGGGTGAACGAATTCAAGAAACGTCACCCGGACAAAACGTTACCTGCTCAGGTGGTGTACTACCTTCCCGCTAGATTTCAGGCCGACGATCCAGGCTGGATTGTCGCGCATTCGGCCGAGCCGGCAGAAGAAGATGAGGAAGGACTAGGGTCGACTGTAGAGATTCAGCGAGAGTCAGTCGATGAGGCGGGGAGCGATGACGCTGAGAAACCCGCTTCACCGCCCGAATCGGCAAAAGTCGAAGTTCTTGCGGAGGATGCCCACAGCACAGTCGAGCCCGCAGGTGAGCTCACGAAAGAGGGCGTTACAATTGTGCCTGAGAGCGAGGAACAAGTGACCGACTCGGCCGAAATGGTTAATTCCGAGTCGCAGGAGATCGATGCCGCACCAGAATTAGGCGCACAGACGGAAAATCCAAGTAATCCAGACGAAAGCGCCGCTGACACAGACACGGAGACTGGCTCAATAGGTTCGGAGGGCACTGCGTATGATGAGCCAGTGAACCCGTACCCTGTCCCTGATGTGGACGATAGGCGTTGATTAATAACACCCGTTAGGTAAGTCATGATTGAAAAGACCTTTATTTCAGCAAGCGAGCTTTTGCGCGATTCCTTTATGCTGGGCAGGAAAATCATTGAAAGCGGATTCCGCCCGGATTTCATCGTGGGTGTCTGGCGGGGCGGTACGCCAGTGGGGATCGCGGTTCAGGAGTTGTTGGAATACGTCGGGATTTCAACAGATCATGTGGCTATCCGCACTTCTTACTACCGTGGGATTGCAGATACGTCGGACGCGGTGCAGGTGCATGGGCTCGGGTATCTGATCCGTAAGTTAAATCGCGAGGATAAGCTCTTAATTGTCGATGATGTGCTGGATTCGGGCCGTAGCATTGAGGCGATCGTGGATGAGCTGAAGGCACGTTGTCGGCGCAATTTTCCTGAGGATCTCCGGGTAGCGACGTGCTGGTATAAGCCCTCTAAAAGCGAGACAGGCAGGGTTCCCGACTTCTTTACGCATGAGACCGACCAATGGTTGGTGTTTCCTCATGAGCTCCAAGGACTTTCTGAAGACGAGGTAAAACAGGGCAAGCCTGAAGTCGCTGATATTGTCACCGGATTGCTGTAACAATCCACGAACGGATTGCCGGCTCAACGATTATGGGCCCGTGAGCCTTGGTAACGACACCACCACGTCAACGCCGGTTCCTCCATGACGGTTCCTCGCGGCGACGGTTCCTTTGTGAAATTCCGCAACTAACCGCACGATATAGAGGCCGAGCCCCAAGTGGGTCTTTCGTGCATCGCGGGTACTGGAAACCATCGGGTCAAAGAGGCTGTCGGCAATCTCAGAGGGCAGGGTAGGCCCGTCGTTGGACACAGTCAGTTCGAGGTTATCGCCGACGTCTCGAAGATGCACGATGATTAAGCCATTTTGCACACCAAAGGCAATGGCATTGTCGATAAGTTTATCGAGTAATTGCGCGATACGGTCCGGGACCCCGAAAACCCAGGCAGAGGTCGGAGCCAGGGTCGCCACAATCCGGTAGCCCGGATTCGAGGATTGATAGCCTTCCACGCAGTTCTGAATTAGTGAACGAAAGTCGAAACGCTCAAGTTGTTCGTGTTCCTGGCTTAACGCCTCCTTGAGACTGGCGGCCTCCGTGAGGCTTGTGATGATGGAACGCAGGCGTCCGATACCGTTTCTGGCTCGTTGCAGATGTTTGTCATCGCTGAGCTCGCGGTGGTTGTACTGAAGGTTTTCCAGAGAAGAGTTAACTACGTTAAGGGGGTTGTGCAGTTCATGCGCGAGTGTGTCGGGCAGTTTTTCCAAATAACGGGTGTATTGGCCGAGATTGTGGAGCATCGATGAGATACTTCGGGTGAGGCTCCCCAATTCATCTGATGAGCGGGCGCCAGCACGAATTCGATCCTTCAGGAGCCTCCCTTCAGAGGAGGCGGCCTGCTCGGTTTCTCTCTGCAGGCGGCCCACCCGATAGGTAAGGCGTGTTGAAAATATAAGGATCGCGAGAGAAAGAAAGATAAACACCGCGAGGAAGAGGATCGTGAAGCGTTGCAGGGTCTCGTACTGCAGCGCCAAAAGCTTGTTCGCGCTCTGTTTGATGAGCACGGCCCCCTCGATCTCGCCTTGAGCCCAGATCGGGGAAGCGGTAACAATGAGTTTTGCGTCTCCATAGCGTCGGCGTTCGGTAATTGGCTCCCCCTCGGACAGCACCCGTGCCAGAACACGTTGATCTTCAGTGCTGGAGTCGGCCGGCATGTCGGTGAGACCTTGAGCGGGGCTCCTCAATATCCAGCCGAGAAATAGAATAAGTTGGTCCTCGGCGCGCTGGAAAAGTGACGCGTTTTCGGGCGATTTCATACCAAAGGCCTCTCTCGCTGGCGGCACCACCGAGCCAACCTGGGCTCGGACGCGAAAGGATCTGTCCCACACCGTAATGTTGGCTTCCGAGATATAGAGAGGTTGTATAAGCTTGGCGAGTTCGGGCGTAATCAGACGTACACTGCCAAATTCGTAAGACCCCGGGTCTGGTTCGGTACTAATGACCTGCTCAATTTCACGGTTTTTCGGGTCGTCAACATCAACCACCTCAAACTTCAGCCGTGCCCCCACACCAAGTAAATCTCGTGGAATACGCACCTTGACGGCGAAGCCGCTTGTGAGTGGATCGAGCGTCCCGGCAATCTCTCTCAAGGCTTCGCCATCGACCACGTCCCTCCAGTTTTCGCGCATGAGATAAACACTGAGTCGCCCTGGCGCCTGAGTTGTCAGTAGATATCGGAGTATTTCACCGTTGTTTCGCTGGATCGTCATTCGGATTTGATCGTTAGCGTCTAACGAGAGAAGGGTCGGATCTCTAAACACCAAGGAATCGTCGTCTATTTCAAAAAATGCAAAAACAGAGTCAGGGCCAAGGGCGAGACCGTGGCGGACGGCCAGCGACTCAGGTTCGTAGTCGGCTCCACATTCAAACAGGCCGGAACCGGAAAAATGGGTGAGCGGTCCAACACTGGCAGCCCAGGTTTCAGCAGGGGCGTCGATAGCGAGCGGTTCCTCTATTTCATTCAAAAGACTGGTAAGAGGTCTCCCAATTATCTCGGGGACGCCGACCCCGGGATCGAAGAGATCTGTGCGGTTGCCGAGGATGCTTGAGATGCCTTGGGTAGTAAGTTCCAGCGCCTGCTCCTGGCCCTCCAGAAGAAACTTCTCCATCTCCCGAACGGACTCGTAGCCCATCCATGGGATAGCCAGAAGAAGGAGGACAAGCAGTAAAAGTTTGGTCCGGATCTTGAGTCCGGGCCGAATTCGGGATGCCCCTACAATTGCGCCCCCATCGGGAGGCGTTTTAGCCGAGCGCGAACCGACGAGCGAGTTCACTCGTAGTCCTGCTCCCATTTGTAACCGGTGCCGTGAACGGTTTGAATGCGGTCGAAATCGGAATCGAGTTCTCGGAACTTGTTGCGAATGCGGCGAATATATCCATTGATGGTATTTCGCTCCACTAAACCCTGCCGAGTCACATCGCTCAGGGCATCATAGGTTTTAACATGCCCAGGGTTCCTGCTCAGCGACTCAATGATCCAGAACTCCGTCAGGGTCAGGTTAACCGGATTCCCCTTCCAGTGAACGAGCATGCTTTTCTCGTTAACCTCTAACGATCCAACCGAAACATTATTCTCAGGCGTTGGTGGGGCCTGCAGTTGCTCAGAAATTCGAAGTAACGCGTGCACGCGTGCGACGAGAAATTCGAGACTGACGGGTTTGGTGAGATAGTCCCAGGCCGTCATCCTTTGTGAGGATATCCGGTCGGCATCACTGTCCCGTGCCGTTAAGAAGATGATTGGAAGGGTAGGGCTGAGATTGCGCAACTGCATACAAAGATCGAAGCCGCCGTCCATATCCTCGCCGAGCATGATGTCCAATAAAGCTAGGTCAGGGAGTTCGCGCTCAAACGCAACTTGGGCGCTGGGGCGGTCCGGATAGGCGCGAACCTCGTACCCATGCGCTGTCAGCACATCGCTGTAGTTTTCACGCTGGTCGGTGTCGTCCTCGACGATCGCGATTATGGTTGCCATGATATATCAACCCTATTGTCCGGAGGTTCCTAGGAAAGTCG
>JBMUHF010000219.1:0-15231 GCA_050302555.1 Arenicellales bacterium
CCTTCATCCAGTTCGTCCATCGCCCCGTAAACCCTGATGGGTTCCCCGTCCTCGCCTTCGGTCCAGAGGTTTTTACCGAGGCGTCCGGTGTTCTGGTCGATGACCGCGTTTGCCGCATTCAGGATATTGCCACTTGAGCGATAGTTCTGTTCAAGCCGGATTACCTGGGTGCCAGAGAAGTCCTGCTGTAGTTGGTTCATATTTTCGACTCGGGCGCCTCGCCAGCCGTAGATGGACTGATCGGCATCTCCGACGGCGGTGATCTGCCCATGAGCCTCGGCCAGCAGCTTGAGCCAGCGGTATTGAATGGCGTTGCTGTCCTGGAATTCATCTACCAGGATGTGCTGAAAGCGCTGCTGGTAGTTCTCCAGCAGCGACGGTGTTTGCTCCAGAAGTTCGAGGGTGCGCAGCAGCAGCTCCGCGAAATCGACTAGCCCAAGACGTTGGCAGGTTTCCTCATAATGGGTATACACCCGGATGAGGGTCTGTTGGTGACTGTCTCCATTGTCCTGAACCTGAGCCGCCCGGCGACCTTCTTCTTTTTGGCTGTTGATAAACCACTGAATTTGGCGCGGCGGCCAGTAACCTTCATCGAGGTTAAGCTCTTTCAGGGCACGCCGGATGACGCGGTACTGATCGTCTGAATCCAGAATCTCAAATCCCTTCGGCAGTCCCGCGAGTTCATGATGGTCTCGCAGGATGCGGTGTGAGAGGCCGTGAAAAGTCCCAATCCACATGCCCCTTACGGAGAAACCCAGGAAGCCTTCAATCCTTTTGCGCATCTCGTTGGCGGCCTTGTTGGTAAAGGTCACTGCCAGGATCGAGTAGGGGGAGACTTCAAGTGCCTGTACGAGATATGCGATCCGGTAGGTCAATACCCGCGTTTTTCCGCTGCCAGCACCTGCCAGCACCAGCATGGGTCCGGGTGAGGTACCCACAGCCTCGCGCTGCGGGTCGTTCAGGGCGTCGAAAATTTTAGAGACGTCCATCGCTACCGACGGTAGAACCGCTGATTAATCAATCGGTTATCTTCCGCGAGCGGGGTTTTGGACCCAGCCCGCCAGTCTGATGGAGGTAGCTCCGGAAAATAAACTAGATCATCACCCGTGACCTTATCCGGCACCCACATCACATCAATGAAGTCGCAGTAACAAAGCGCGGCTTCGTAGAGTTTGGCACCGCCGATGAACCAGAGGTCTCCCGGACAATCCGTGATAGCGGATTCGAGTGATGCAAAGCAGTCGACGTTATCAAAATGCGATCGCGTCACTACCCGGTTGTCACGTTTGGGTAGGGGTTTGCTGCCGATGGACTCAAAGGTGTTGCGGCCCATCACGATGGTGCTGCCGGTGGTCAGGCGTTTGAAGCGTTTGAGGTCTTCAGAGTAATGCCATGGCAGCGTGCCGTCGCGCCCGATGACTCGCGCTGCGTTCATGGCGACAATAGCCGCTCGCGTGGGTTTCCCCTCAGTTGGCGTCATGCGCGTTAGACGGCGACTTTAAAAGTCAGCGCGGGATGCGGGTCGTAATCATGCAGGCGAAAGGTCTGCAGCAGTGATTCGGTATCAGCTTCCAGCAGTGCTGTGACGTCATCCAGGTGTTGAATCTCTGGACTGATCTCAAGCCGCGGCAACGCGCGTGGTTCGCGAGCGAGCTGCTCGTGCAGACCCGGAATATGGTCGTACTCTGCCATCGAGCCATCGGCTTTCGCGGTGTAGATATGGGCATCAATCAGGGTGTGACCAAAGTAACCCGCCCTGATACCGGTAAAGCGTGATATCAGTTCCAGCAGGAACGCATAGCCAGCAATGTTGTAGGGCAGTCCGAGCGCTACATCGCAGCTGCGTTGCGTGAGGTGCAGGCACAGCAGAGGATCGCCGTGCTCATCCTGTTGAACGTTCAGCACCCAGAAGGCGTGACAGGGTGGCAGCGCGCTTGTCTGGGCATTTCCTGGCGCCCATGCGGACACGACCAGGCGCCGGCTCTCGGGCCGTGCTTTGAGTTCGTCAACGACGTAGCGGATCTGGTCGTTGAAGGCGGCTTCGCCGTCTTTGTGCACGGGAAAGTTCCGCCAGAAGTTCCCGTAAGCGCTTGGGACAAGCCCATTCTCGTCAGCCCACGGTTCCCAGAAGCGGCAACCGTGTTTTCGCAGAAGATCAATGCGGGTATCTCCTGAGAGGAACCAGAGGTTCTCGACAACGATGTTTTTCCACGAGATCTCCTTGGTGGTCAAAAGTGGAAATCCCAATCGCAGGTCGATCTGATAGTTGACGTTGAAGGTCGAGAGGGTATCGACACCGGTCCGGTTGGACTTTCGGTGACCAGATTCAAGGACCCGGCGGATGACGTCAAGGTATTGTTGCAACGGCAAACTCCTTGTTGATTACACTGATCTCGATACTAGTTCTCACCCGAATCGCGAAAAAAATACTCTACGGCCTTTCGGGCGACGTAGGCAGATTTTACATACCAGAATTCTTCGTTAATACACATGGCAGCAAAAGCCAGTTTGCGCCCGTCTTTGGTTGCATAACCCACAAACCAGTCGTACCGACCCTCGGGGTTCTCGCCCGTGAGGCTCCCGGTTTTCCCCCCGACATCGACAGCGCGCATATCGTTGCGCGCGAACTTTTTGAAGGAGGCGCTGGCAGACCCTTTTGATACGGTCTCTCGCATGAGTACCTGAAGATCACGGGCAGTCTCTTCACGCACTATCGGCGTGCCCCCGGATGGATCCAGGGTATAGAGAATCAGGCCATCGTCATTCACGATGTTGCGTACTAAAGAAGGTGTCACAAGCCGCCCGCCGTTGACGGCCACCGCGGCGATGGCGGCACCATGCACCGGAGACAGTGTCGTGCTGCGGGTGTAACCCGACGCGGTTTCTGCAATGGACCAGGGATCATCATCATTGAAATTCAGCCGACTCGGGGCAAGCGCAAAGTCGGTGTCCAGATTTTGGTTAAAGCCAAAGGCTTCACCGTAGTCGCGAAGCTTGACGGGACCTACTGAAAATATACCGAGCCGTGCGAATACCGTATTTACCGACTTGGCGAAGGTTTTCGATAGCGGATAGCGTCGGGTCCACTGGGTATCCTTGTGTCGCAGGACATTTTTCTTGTAAAGGCTCGTCGTCTTGCCGTTAAAGGGGATGACGGTGGCGGGGGTCGCTTTATCCAGGTCAAGCACGGCCGCCGCGGTAATGATCTTGAAGACCGAGGCGGCGGGATAGGTCGCCCTGACCGCAAGGTTTTCGTTCTGAATGCCCCGTCGTTGATGATTCACGAGCGCCAGGATTTCGCCGGTTTCGGGATCCAGGGCAATGAATGCTGCGTAGTCGGGATTGTATTTTTCAAAAACCGTCGCTACCGCTGCCTGCAAATCCGGATCGATAGTGTATTCAACCATGGCGTCGTAGCCGGCGCCGTCCTGGAAGACCGAAATCTTTTCCGGATAGCGGTTTTGATCGATCTCCGGGCCCAGGGTGCGTCGTATCAGGGCTCGATCTATCCCCCAGATCTCCTGACGTGACCACAGTCGTGTGTCAATCTGCTGGGGCGAGAAAACAAGACCCGTTGCCAGCATCACTGCAGAAAGCAGCAACCACCAGAGCCAGGAAAGCCGGCGGGGAGGTTCCCCGTGTGTCCTGTTCTTCAAAGGAATGATGGTCACCCGCTCGAGTTGAGCGTATCGCGGGCTTCGTTGATCAGTGCAGCGAGATAGTCGGTACCGCCCCGGTCGGTGTGTAGTTTCTGAATGAGCCTCCTATGTGCAGCGGTCACCTCCTCATTGGAAGCGTCAGCCGGCACGCCCAGAATCTCTGCCGCTTGACCAACAGACATTGCGCCCGGTGTGTTCGGTGGGATACCGTGATCAGATGCCTCGTCGGCGGTACGCCAGTTGTCGCCTCGGGTCCGATCCAGGTAGGCTTCAAGCAAGGCAGCGGATTGTCCATCACGCGCACGGCAGTCCTGCAGCAGTTCCAGGAGCTGGGCCTCCGAGAGCTCTGCGAGTCCCCGCCCAGAGAAGGGGCCACTGATGACTTCCCCGTCGAGATCGCCGCTGTCGTGATCGAGAGTCATCCGCAGAACGACGGTCTCCACGGTTGAGGATTTCCCAGCGCTTGGTCCTCGGCTGGACTTAAACATGTTCCAAGCCTGCTTGGCGACCAGGAACCGCTGCAGCCACGGGACGGCAGCGCTGATGATGGCGAACATCCAGGGGATTCGTCCGGTGACCACCAGCAGTAGCAGTGCGCCGGCGATGCCGTAGAGTACGATGAGCTTCAAGGCCCGGCCGCGTTGCGCCGGACTGGCTTTTCCAAGCCAGGCAGCAAGCCACATGAGTCCGACTAGCGCGACCAGCGCCAGAAAAATTCTCGCCAAGGTCAGCCTCTGCTATCCAGTTGTGCGATTAGGCGAAGCACTTCGCCACCATGATGCCGGCCATGATCGGCGAGCGCCTTGCGCCCGCCGGCCGCATATACTGCGACGGCGCAGAGCAGATCCCGGAGTTGGGCCGCGCTGTTGCCATCGAAGCGGCAGTGCGCTCCCCGGGTGAGTTTCGCGATATGTGAGAACGTTTTTGCTGCCGTGGGGTCAGCGCCGTCCTGGAAGAGAAACATTGGGACGTCCAGGATACCCAGTTCGCCAGCGAGTTTTGCCAACTGATCGGGATCTTCCTCCATGCAGTCACCTACAAATACCAGTGCACTGACCGAACTTTGAGCGCTTCGAGCCTGTCCGAGCGCGTGTTTGAGCACTCGCGCGATCTGGGTTTGCCCCGCCGCGCAGCGGATGGACGTCATCCGATTCTGCAGGACCTCGGCTTCGGCCGCCCACGGCGCTGCTTTGAATTCGCCATAGCCACGGTAGTAGGCCAGTTGGATCTCGATGCCGCCCATTGTAGCCGTCGCCTCAAACATTTGTGCCTGAATGTGGCAAGCGCGATCCCATAGTGGTTCCCGGCTCGCCGTCGCGTCCATGCCGAAAATAAGGCGCGCACGGTGATCACGCCGTACCGGTAACGTCGTACTACGGACTTGTTGTAAAAACCGGTTTACGTCTTCCTGGCTGGACGGCCGCAAGACGTTTTTTTTTGATGAAGTCACGGCAGAGAGGATTCAGCAGAACGTGGAACAATCATATCATTGCGTTGTCGAATCATTGGTGGAGGTGCGATCGTGAATATCTCGGCGTTATGGGAAGGGCTCGCCTTGGGGAGTGCCCTGATCATCGCTATCGGTACACAGAATGCCTTTGTTTTGCGTCAAGGCCTCGTCCGCCAGCATGTCTTCGCCGTTTGTACAGTGTGCTTTGGCGGCGATGTTCTGCTCATTAGCCTCGGTGCAGGCGGTCTGGGAACGGCTTTTCGGGCTAACCCCCTGATTCTGCAGGGCGTCGCCTGGGCGGGTACGCTGTTTTTATTATTCTTTGCCTTCCGAGCGTTCACCCGGGCGGCTCGACCGCAGGCTCTGACCCCCGGCGCAGCGGGAGAGACCGGCGAATCTTTGGGTGCGGCGGTTGCCAGTGCATTGGCGGTAACCTTTCTCAACCCCCATGTCTATCTCGATACGGTGTTATTGCTGGGCGGTGTGGCGGCCCGCTTTGCCGGCGGCGAGAGGATTATGTTTGCCTGCGGCGCTTCTTTGGCGTCACTGCTGTGGTTTTATGGCCTGGGTTTCGGGGCGGCTCGGTGGTCTCGCTTAATCTCCCGGCCCGAAACCTGGCGTGTGATTGATATTGGGATTGGTTTGATGATGGCGGTGCTGGCGGCCTCTCTTGGACATTGGGCCTGGAGTCACAGCTAGCGATTGCTATCAGTGCTCGGCAAGAGCGCGGTCGACGATTTCTTGGACATCGCGGGACAGCGGTGTCGCACCGCTAATTTTCTGCAGCGCCTTATGCATGTGCTCACGACGCCCCGGCTCGTAACGTCTCCATAGATTGAAGGCCGAGGCTAGCCGGGCTGCGACCTGTGGGTTTTTGGGATCTGTTGCCAACAGTTGTTCGGCGACCAGTTGATATCCACTGCCATCAGGCTCGTGGAAGCGTAGAGGGTTCGCATGGGCCAGTACCCCGATCAAGGCATGAACCTTGTTGGGATTGTCTTGTTGATAGCAAGCGTGACACGTCAGGTTCCGGACCCGTGCGAGCGTGTCGTCACACCGTGACACCGCCTGGACCCGCAACCATTTATCCATTACCAGCGGGAATTCGCACCAGCGTTCTTCAAAAAACGACAGTGCCTCGTCGCGGCCAGAAAGGGCCTGGTTAGCCAGCGGTGCTAACGCAGCCAACGCATCAGTCATATTGTCAGCGGTTTTCAGCTGTTTGAGCGCGAGCGCGTTGATATCTTCTGATTCCAGTGTCATTAGGTAGCCAAGACAGGTATTGCGCAGGGCACGTACTCCCGCGCTCGCCGAATCGCGCTGGTAGGAGCCTTCTGCTTCAAGCGCCTGATAGCGCTCAAGAAGCTCATCGGTGAAACGACTTGCCAATGCTTGCATCACGGACCATCTGGACAGGTGGATGCCCTGGGGATCAATTACATCGACAAAATCCCCAAGGTAATTTTCCTCTGGGAGCCTCAGGGCCAGCGCCTGGAAGGCACGGTCAGGCAGATCGGCGCGCAGGGTTTTGCCGAAGGATTCCGCAAACTGTTCATCCAGGACACTGACCGAGGGGTCATTGAGCCACCGAAGCATTTCTTTTCGGGCAAGTGTCTGACCCGCATCCCAGCGGCAAAAGGGATCGTCATCATGGCCGGCAAGTACCGCCAGATCCTGGTCACCGAGTTCAGTCTGGATCATGACGGGAGCAGAAAAGCCCCGCAGCAGAGAAGGGATCGGCTGGCTCTTGAGACCGGTGAAGACAAATTCCTGAACCGCATCTGTCAGCACCAGCGTGTGTTCGTGCTGTTTGCCCCCATCACTTTCGGACTGGGCATAGAGAGCATTTCCCTTTGCGTCGAAAAGCGCCACGACGATAGGTATCTGCAGGGGCGGCTGGCGTTCTCCGGCGGCGTCGGGATTATCCTGGGAGATCCGCAGGCAATAGCGGTACTGGTCCGGATCGAAACTTCCTGAGGCCTGGAGCCGTGGTGTACCGGGCTGCTCATACCAGCGCCGAAACTGGGACAGGTCGATGTCGCAGGCAGTCTCCATCGCGTCGACGAAGTGGTCGGTGGTGACCGCTTCGCCATCGTGATGCTCGAAGAAGTATCGGCAGCCGTTGAGGAACCTTTCGATACCTACCAGCAGGCTGAGCATACGGACCACCTCCGCGCCTTTGATATAGACCGTGAGGGTGTAAAAATTGTTGATTTCAACAAAAGACTCGGGTCGGACCGGGTGAGCCATGGGCCCTGCATCCTCCCGGAACTGCTGCGTCCGAACCAGATTGGCGTCCTCAATCCGCTTGACGCCGGCTGAGTCGTGGTCAGCACTGAACTGTTGCTCACGAAAGACGGTAAAGCCTTCCTTCAGGCTGAGTTGGAACCAGTCACGCAGGGTCACACGGTTACCCGACCAGTTATGCAGGTACTCATGACCGATCACATCCCGGACGGAGCGATAGTCGTGGTCGGTCGCGGTCGTCGGCTGTGCGAGGACGTAGCGGGTGTTAAAGATGTTGAGGCCCTTGTTCTCCATGGCGCCCATGTTGAAGTCCTCGACCGCCACAATGTTGTACTGGTCAAGATCGTATTCACAGTCATATACCTTTTCATCCCAGACCATCGCGTCACGAAGTGCGCTCAAGGCAAAGTCACATTGCGGGATATCCCGCGAGCGAGCGTAGATTCTGAGCTGGACGTCGCGCCCGGAGCTCGTCGTGAATCGGTCTTCGATAAACTGCAGCGGACCTGCAACCAAAGCAAATAGATAACTCGGCTTAGGGTAAGGATCCTCCCAGATCGCGTAGTGGTATTGCCCGTCCCCGCCCTCTTCGACATGGTTGCCGTTGGACAACAGTACCGGGTACTGTGCTTTCAGGGCGCGAAGCGTGACCCGGTAAACCGATAGTACGTCGGGGCGATCCAGAAAATAGGTAATGCGTCGAAAGCCCTCAGGCTCACACTGGGTACAAAGCGTATCGGCAGACGCATACAGGCCGCTAAGCTCTGAATTGGCTGCGGGGTTGATTTCGGTCTCGATCTCGAGCGTTGTCTGCGGTTCGCTCAGGTTTAGCGTAAGCGCGGTGTCGTCGCGGTGATAGTTGGCGGGATCAAGGGTTTCCCCGTTAACCTTGACGCGGATCAGGTTCAACTTTTCTCCGTGCAGAACCAATGGCCGGTGGTGGTCTCCGGACCTTTCAACCTTCAGGTATGACCGCACTCGCGTTCGTTCCCGGTCGAGGTCAACCTGCAGTTCAATGGCAGGGATCAGATAGTCGGGCGGGCTGTAGTCCCTCAGATAAACGCGTTGCGCGTGTTTTTGTATCGCCGGCATCAGACAATACTAATCAGCAGAACCACAAAGGCGACGACAGCCAACAGTGGGAGCAGGACTGCCGGCCAATCCCGCGGCGCATCGCTGGATTCTTTCATCAGCGTTTTGACGCCGGGGAAAAACCACAGAATGATCACTAGCGCGAGTACGCCGAGCAGAATTTTTTCCCAGGTAGCAAGTAGGTCCATTAGGGGCCCTGATTTTGATGGATTTAGGATATAGACTGGACAAGCTGCCCGAGTATCGCAGTGTAACCGCCTCTTTTTAGAAAGGAATTTTATCCCAAGCTAAGGCGAGAGATCGAGAGAATGAGTTGTCAGTCTGGTGATGAAATATCTGTACGAAAGGAGTAGGATTGATTCAACGCGGTAAGGTCGCAAGCGGTGACCGCGTCAAGGTTGCCGATCCGTCTGCGGTCTCGCTGCGTGCGTGAAAGTTCACCAACAGCCAGTACGTGAGGGAGACGGACCTATATGACTGAAGCACAATACGTTGAACAGGATCTCGGCGCCAAGATAGAAAGACTGAGATCAGAACACCGCGCCCTAGACGAAGAACTCAAAAACATTGTTGAAGACCCGTCGATCGACGATCTTCAACTGCAACGACTCAAAAAACGCAAACTGTTTCTCAAGGACAGTATTGGTCACCTGGAAAGTCGACTGGTTCCCGACATCACCGCCTAGTTTATCGATAACCCGAAGAAAAATGCCCCCGGTGTCCGGGGGCATTTTTGTTTCGGCTTGCCTGCCAGTCCCGCTCAGTAGCGGTAGTGATCAGCTTTGTAGGGCCCACCGGTTTCCACACTGATGTACGCAGCCTGCTCGTCAGTAAGCGTTGTCAGTTTGGCGCCGATCCTCTCGAGATGCAGTCTCGCCACCATCTCATCGAGATGCTTGGGCAGGATATAGACCTTGTTTTCGTACTGATCGCGCTTCTGGAATAACTCAATCTGCGCCAGCGTCTGGTTGGTAAAAGAAGCAGACATGACGAAACTGGGGTGGCCGGTTGCGCAACCAAGGTTCACAAGTCGACCCTGGGCGAGGAGGATGATCCGCTTTCCGTCCGGGAAGATCACGTGGTCCACTTGGGGCTTGATGTTTTCCCATTCGTACTGCTCAAGGGAGGCACAGGCGATCTCGTTATCAAAATGACCGATGTTGCAGACGATGGCCTGATTCTTCATCTGCTTCATATGATCGTGTGTAATGACCTCGAAGTTACCGGTCGCAGTGACGAAGATATCCGCCTGGCTGGCGGCTTCGTCCATGGTGACGACCCGGTATCCTTCCATGGCGGCCTGCAGGGCGCAGATCGGATCAATCTCAGTAATCCAGACGGTTGCACCGAGACCGCGTAAGGACTGGGCGGAGCCTTTGCCGACATCTCCATAGCCGAGTACCACTGCGAGTTTGCCTGCCACCATGACGTCTGTCGCGCGCTTGATGCTGTCGACGAGCGACTCTCGACAGCCATAAAGGTTGTCAAACTTCGATTTGGTTGCCGAGTCATTGACGTTAATCGCCGGGAAAAGCAGTTCACCGTCTTTTTGCATTTGGTAAAGACGCTTAACACCGGTGGTGGTTTCCTCGGTGACGCCGAGAATATTGGACTGGATAGTCGAGTACCAATCGGGCTGGGTCTTGAGGCGTTCGCGGATCGCGTCAAACAAGGCAACCTCTTCCTCGCTGCTGGGGTTATCCAGGATCGACAGGTCCTTCTCGGCTTTTGCACCCAGGCCGATCAGCAGCGTTGCATCGCCGCCGTCGTCAAGAATCATGTTGGGGGTACCGCCATCGCTCCACTCGAAGATACGATGGGTGTATGCCCAGTATTCCACCAGGTTCTCGCCCTTGTAGGCAAAGACCGGTGTGCCCCCTGCGGCGATGGCAGCGGCAGCATGGTCCTGGGTCGAGAAGATGTTGCACGAGGCCCAACGGACGTCTGCTCCAAGGGCCCGCAAGGTCTCAATGAGGACCGCGGTCTGGATCGTCATGTGCAGACTACCGGCGACGCGCGCACCTTTCAGGGGCTGACTCGGGCCATACTTCTCGCGCAAGGCCATGAGACCCGGCATTTCGGTTTCGGCGATCGCGATTTCTTTTCGACCGAAATCGGCCAGAGAAATATCGGCGACCACGAAGTCCTGATCGGACTGGGGCTGTATCACAGCGCTCATGGGATGTTCTCCATGTTCACTGAGCGCCGTTGGTCAAGGATAGACGCCGTGCAATCCGAGCCTGGCGGGCAGATGCCCGTTGCAACGCTCCTCGGCAACGTCTTAATTTAAATTTTGTTCCTTAAGTTTAAATCCCTATCTGTTTAAGGAATTCACGACAATTTTACCGCGTTAACCCCGGTTACAGGCCTGCGGCAGTGCGCAACGCATCGGCCTTATCTGTTTGCTCCCAGGGGAATCCTTCTTCACTACGACCGAAGTGGCCGTAGGCGGCAGTGGGGCGGTAAATCGGGCGCAGCAGATCCAGGTCTTCAATGATGCCCTTAGGTCGCAGGTCAAAGTGTTCCCGGATCAGCGCTTCGATCTTATCTTCCGCGATAGCCGCGGTGCCGTTGGTGCTCACCATCAGTGAAACCGGTTCTGCAACCCCAATCGCATAGGCCACCTGGGCTTCGCATTGTTCGGCGAGGCCTGCTGCCACAACGTTCTTCGCGACATAGCGCATGGCGTAAGCCGCTGAACGGTCCACCTTGCTGGGATCCTTGCCGGAGAAGGCGCCACCACCATGGTGGGCGGAACCGCCGTAGGTGTCTACGATGATCTTGCGACCTGTCAGTCCACAGTCGCCGTGAGGTCCACCAATCACAAACCGCCCTGTCGGGTTGACCAGGAATCGGGTGTCCGAGGTGATCATGTTGGCCGGCAGTACCGGCTTGATGATTTCCTCGATCACGGCTTCGCTCAAGGTGGCGTGATCGACGTCCTCGCTGTGTTGTGTGGATAGAACGACGGTATCGACGGAGACGGGCTTCCCGTCTTCGTAGCGGACTGACACCTGACTTTTGGCATCGGGTCGCAGCCAACTCAGACCGCCGCTTTTGCGAACCTCCGCCTGGCGTTTGACCAAACGGTGTGAATAGGTGATCGGGAAAGGCATCAGAACATCGGTTTCATTGCAGGCGTAACCGAACATCAGGCCCTGGTCACCAGCACCCTGGTCACGGTCCAAGCCTTCTCCTTCGTTCACGCCCTGGGCAATGTCCGCGGATTGTTTATCCAGGGTGACCATCACTGCACAGCTAGCGTAGTCAAAGCCCATCTCGGAGGAGTTGTACCCAATATCCTTGATGGTGTCGCGGACGGTTTGCGCCAGGTCTACCTCGGCATTGCTGGTGACTTCTCCCGCGATCACCGCGAGGCCGGTATTGACCAGCGTTTCACAAGCAACCCGCGATGTCGAATCCTGGGCGAGCATCGCATCCAGTACCGCATCGGAAATCTGGTCTGCCATTTTGTCCGGGTGACCCTCGGAGACAGACTCTGAGGTGAAAAGAAAACTGCTAGCCATCGCTTCTCCTCCGTGATACTTCAATAATGTTGTGACGAAACGGCCGGATTCTATCAGACCGTTAAGATATTAATGGCGCAAGGACTGGCCACATATGGGCGCTGTGATGGGCAGTGTGGGGCCAGCGCCCAATATTGGACAGGGAGTTTCGGTTGCGTCAGGGGGTTATTACGAGCCTATTCTTTCTAGGGCAATCTGCCAGTAGTGATCGTCCAGGTCACGTTCCAGGGAAAATCCGGTATCAAAGGCGGTTTCCGACCAATCTGCGGCGAGTGTTTCGTTCATGATCCACTCGCGGTGCTCATCGATGGCTTGGGTGACGAGTGGCGTGCCATGGACGTGCAGCCGGATGCGGTCGGACACTTCAAGTCCTGCCTGCTTTCTGCCGTCCTGCACGGTTCGGACAACCTCCCGGGCAATCCCTTCCCGACGTAGGGAATCGTTCAAAGTGGTGTCCAGCGCAACCAGGTGACCTCCCGACTCAGCACAGGCATAACCTTCCGCCGACTCGGTTTCGATGAGCAGGTCCTCAGATTCAAAAACGATGCTTTCTCCGGCGATGTCGAGTGTGATTCCCTCGCCACGAGCACAAGCTACCGCAATGGCGCCACCGTCCGCCTCGACCAGCGCTTGTCGGATGGCCGGAATACGTTTGCCGTAGCGTTTTCCAAGACGCGGCAGGTTGGGTTTAATCCGGTAGGTTACCAACTCGGCGTCAGCTGCAATGAACTCCAGCGATTTGACGTTGAGCTCCTCCAGAACCTGCTGTTCATGATCCTGTACGGCCTGACGCGCCTCTTCCGTGGGCACTCTGACCAGGAGCCTGGCTAGCGGTTGGCGGACTCGTACCTGGCTGGCTTCCCGGGCGGCCCGCCCAAGGGCTACGATATCCTGGACGACTTCAGTGGCGTTTCGGAGTGCCGTGTTCTGCCAGACATCCGGAACCTCAGGCCACTCGCTCATGTGCACGCTGATCGGCGCCGTTGGGTCACGCGAACACACCAGATTCTGATACATGGCCTCGGCAAGAAACGGCATAAAGGGCGCGATCAGTCGTTGCAATGTGTCGAGGCACTGATACAGCGTCAGGTAGGCAGACTGCTTGTTAGTTCCGGCTTCGCTCTTCCAGAATCGACGGCGGTTGCGCCGGATATACCAGTTACTGAGTTGGTCCACGAAGTTCTCAAGCGCCTGCCCGGCACCGCGCGCATCGTAAGTGTCCATGGCGTCGGTCACGGTCCGGACCGTGTGGTGCGTCAGCGCCAGTGCCCATCGATCAATTTCCGGGCGATCGGTAAGCACGACCTCGTCATCAAGATCGATGTCATCGAGCGAGGCGTAAAGCGTAAAGAACGCATAGGTGTTCCACAGCGTGTTGACAAAAGAGCTGGCGACCTCACGCACAATATCGACGGAAATCCGCTTCTGGCTCTCTGGCGCGAGCCGGGCGAGAAAATACCAGCGCAGAGGATCCGCGCCGATATGATCAAAGACATCGTAAGGATTGACGATGTTGCCAAGCGACTTGGACATTTTTTTGCCGTCTTCGTCGACGATATGGCTCAGGCAGACACAGTTGCGGTAGGCCACGCTGTCAGAGACCAGTGCGGCGATGGCGTGCAGGCTGTAGAACCAGCCGCGGGTCTGGTCGATAGCCTCACAGATGTAGTCTGCCGGAAAATGCTGGGCAAAGGTCTCGCGGTTTTCGAAGGGGTAATGCCATTGGGCATAAGACATCGCACCCGAATCGAACCAGCAGTCGATGACTTCGGGGACACGCCGATAGCGTCGGCCGTTTTCCGGGTGAGTAAATTCGATCTCATCGATTACGGGGCGATGCAGATCGGTTTCACTCAGTGAGGTACCGCAAAGTGACTCGAGCTCTTCGAGCGACCCGATACAAAGGTAATCACCGTCGCCGTCAGTCCACAGCGGCAGGGGCGTGCCCCAAAACCGTTCTCGCGACAACGCCCAGTCAATGTTGTGCTCGAGCCAGTTACCAAAGCGGCCGTCACGGATCGATTCCGGCACCCAGTTAATGGTCTGGTTTAAAGCGACCATGCGTTCCCGAACGGCAGTGGTCCGGATATACCACGCGTTCTTGGCGTAGTAGATAAGCGGGTCACCCGTTCGCCAGCCGAAGGGATAGTTGTGACGGTACTCTTCCGCTTTGAAGAGAATTCCCCGTTTCTCCAGCAGCTCGATGATTACAGGATCGGCATCTTTGAAGAACATCCCGGCGACCGGTTCCACCGCTTCAACGAAATGGCCGTCCAGGCCAACGCCATGCACCACCGGCAGGCCATTTGCCTGGCCCAGCGCCAGATCGTCCACACCATACGCGGGGGCGACATGCACAATACCGGTGCCATCGTCAGTACTCACGAAGTCACCGGGCAGTACCCGGCAGATGTCACCGGGAGCGTCAAGGTAATCAAACAGCCGGTGGTAGTGAAGACCGAGCAGTTCGCCACCCTTTACCGTTTTCAGCACCTGGAATTCGTCGTCGCCCAGCACCTCAGAGATTCGGGCCTTCGCCAGGATCAGGGTTTCTCCGCTGACATCGACATAGACGTAATCAATATCGGCGCCCACGGCGAGAGCGAGGTTGGATGGCAGCGTCCACGGCGTGGTGGTCCAGACAAGAAATGATGCGTCGTCATCAATAAGTTGGAAGCGGACCGTGACCGAAGGGTCAACGGTTTCGCGGTAGCCTTGTGCTACCTCATGGGAAGACAGCGTTGCCCCGATTCGGGGATCGTAGGGGACGACCTTGTAATCCTGATAGATGAGCCCCCGATCCCAGATCTCTTTCAGCAGATGCCAGACAGACTCGATGTACTGGTTATCAAGGGTGTAATAGGCCTGATCTAGGTCCACCCAAAAACCCATTCGCTCGGTCATGGCTTCCCAATCACTGATGTATCGCATGACCGAGTCGCGACAACGGCGGGTAAATTCAGCTACCCCAACCGCTTTTTCAATTTCTTTTTTATCGAAAATACCGAGTTCTTTTTCAATCTCATGTTCGACCGGCAGACCGTGTGTATCCCAGCCGGCTTTTCGCGGTACGTGGAACCCCCGCATGGTTTTGTAGCGGGGATAAATATCCTTGAAACTGCGCGCGAGGACGTGGTGGATGCCGGGTTTGCCGTTGGCGGTGGGCGGCCCATCGTTGAAAGTAAAAAGGGGTTTGCCTGCGCTATGTTGCAGGCTTTTCTCAAACACCGTCTGGTCCCGCCAGAATTCAAGAATG
>JBMUHF010000220.1:0-1598 GCA_050302555.1 Arenicellales bacterium
GGGCCGGTTGGGCCTGCTTTACCAGGAGCCCGCAGTGATGTTGCGAGCGGGCAGTGTCTCCGAGAACGTCTCGGGCACAGCAGGTAAAGCGCAGAACACTTTGATCGAGGATCTCGTCCAGAAACGTAGTCGGGCACGTCAGGAGAAAGATTTTCAGACCTCCGATGAGGTGCGGGCACAACTTGAAGAGATGGGGGTGATTCTCGAGGACCGGCCGGACGGCAGTACTTTTTGGAGACAGCGCTGAATTTACATCCAGCAGGTGATCTGTTTATACTTTCGCGGTTTGGTTCCCGGCAGTCCCTAGGGGATCGTTATTATCCAACCCTTTTAGAGGTTTGCTAATGGAGCTGACCGGCGCGCAGATCGTCGTTCAAAGTTTAAAGGACGAAGGAGTTGAACTTGTTTTCGGTTATCCCGGAGGCGCGGCTCTTCACATTTACGACGCGTTTTATAGCCAAGAGGATGTGCGACATATCCTCGTTCGCCACGAACAGGCGGCCACTCATGCGGCGGACGGCTACGCTCGAGCCACGGGCAAGACTGGCGTGGTTCTGGTCACGTCCGGGCCGGGGGTTACGAACGCCGTTACCGGGATCGCCACTGCCTATATGGATTCAATCCCAATGGTTGTACTCACCGGCCAGGTGCCAACCCATCTGATTGGAGATGATGCGTTCCAAGAGGTGGATACCATCGGAATCACACGACCTTGTGTGAAGCACAATTTCCTGGTCCGAGATGTAAAGGATCTTGCAACGACTATTAAGAAGGCGTTTTTCATCGCCAATTCGGGTAGACCGGGTCCAGTGGTCGTTGATATCCCTAAAGACGTAACGGCGCAGATGACGGCGTATAGTTACCCGAAGGATGTACGGATACGTTCATATTCACCCGTTCGCAAAGCCCACTCAAAACAGATCTCCCGGGCGGCAACGCTTCTACTGACGGCGCGTCGCCCCATCATCTACACCGGTGGTGGCGTGGTGCTTTCTGGAGCGGCAAAACAGTTGACGACCCTCGTGGAACGGCTTGGGCATCCCTGTACCAATACCCTAATGGGCTTGGGTGCACTCCCGTCAGATCACCCCCGGTTTTTGGGCATGCTGGGCATGCACGGTACTTATGAGGCCAACATGGCAATGTACGAGTGCGATGTCATGCTTGCAGTAGGTGCCCGATTCGATGACCGGGTCACCGGAGATCTCAAGAAATTCTCTCCGCACGCAAAGATCATACACATTGATATTGACCCCGCATCCATCGGCAAGAATGTTCCGGTCGAAGTGCCGATTGTGGGTGATGCCTCAGCCGCCTTGGAGTAACTTCTAGAAGCGCTTGGCCAAAGCAAGACTCAACAGGATGAGCAGAGCCTGTCTCAGTGGTGGGAACAGATTAAATCCTGGCGTAGCCGCGATTCGCTTGGCTACGACGGGAGTGATGAAGTGATCAAGCCTCAGTTTGTTGTCGAAAAACTTCATGAGGTGACATTGGGAGACGCGTTTGTGACGTCAGATGTGGGACAGCACCAGATGTGGGCCGCCCAGTATTATGGCTTCAATAAGCCTCGACGATGGATTAACTCCGGAGGACTTGGG
>JBMUHF010000221.1:0-7166 GCA_050302555.1 Arenicellales bacterium
CACCTCGAGCTTGACCTTGGGCACGAAATCCACCACATACTCGGCACCCCGATACAGTTCAGTATGGCCTTTTTGTCGACCAAAGCCTTTGACCTCTGTAACAGTCATGCCCTTTATGCCGACCTCTGCCAGCGCATCACGGACATCGTCGAGCTTAAATGGCTTAATAATCGCAGTAACAAGCTTCATCATGAACTCCTGCCGGATCGGCCAATAGTGTCTGTTGCCGGATTAACCGTTCGTACTTTTCAGGCGACTTCGAGCCTCAGATTATCGCAAAGTTCCCCTTAGTTCACATTACTGATCGCGCCGTTGTTGTAGGCGCCATAGAGCAAAAGGCGCGTTAGGGTTATTATTCGCCGGTGCGTAAACTATGCACCCTCCGCGATAACTTCTGATTCTGAATTCCATCCGATTATTCAGATTGCCACAGAATCAGCCGCCCTTTAAGCTAATATTCAGTGTTGAAGTGCCATGGCATACACCTCTTATCTGATTGAGCCCGAAGAGCTTGAGGCAGTGCTCGAAGACCCGGCGGTTCTGGTGATTGACCTCAGCAAGACTGAGACCTACGCGCGGTTGCATATTCCGGGCGCCATGCACCTGGAGTATTCACTCCTGAATGCCGGTACTCAGCCGGCGCCGGGCCTGCTCCCCCCGGAAGAGCGGCTATCGAATCTTGCCGGCATACTGAAACTGAATACTGTCTCACGAATCATCGCCTATGATGACGAAGGGAGTGGCTGTGCGGCTCGACTTGCCTGGACACTGCACTACCTGGGCTATGACTCGATACAAGTCCTAAACGGCGGGCTGCACGCCTGGACCAACGAAGGTCACCCAATAGACGACAAACCGGTATTCCCTGATAATTCGGCAAGCCTGCCGCTCTCATCAAAAAATCCTGCGGTCCTGGCCGACCGGACATACATCCTGGAACAGCTCGGCAGTCCATCGATTGCCTTACTTGATGCCCGCACGCCCGAAGAATATTCAGGAATGAAAACCCGCGCCGCTCGCGGTGGACATATCCCCGGGGCGGTCAATCTGAACTGGCTGGATACTATGGACCGAAACCGCAACCTGCGATTGAAACCCGCAGAAGCACTGAACGAAACCTTAAGCGCGCTTGGCGTCAGACCCGAACAGGAAGTGATCACCTACTGCCAAAGTCATCATCGCTCGGCACACGCGTGGCTGATGCTGAAATCGCTCGGCTTTTCGCGGGTTCGGGGCTATGCCGGCTCCTGGTCAGAATGGGGTAATGACCCCAGCGTCCCCATAACCACTGGTACCTCAGCATGATCGTAATCTTGCACCCTGATAGCTCTCTCGATACCGATGAGGGAAAAGCCGTGATGTCGTACCTGTCGAGTAAATCCGGCATCACTCCCCGAACACACAGCATTACTGGCGCCGACCGCACACTCTCCGAGATTTACGTGATCGGTAATGTGGCGGTACTCGATCAAGCAGAGATTGAAAACCTGCCTGGCGTCGAGAAAGTAGTTCGGGTTTCCCGCGAATACCGGGTAATCGGCCGCCACGCTGGAGATGTTCGGGGTTCCGGATTCAGTTACAACGGCGTACGTTTTGACCAGCAATCACTCCATGTATTTGCTGGCCTCTGTGCCGTGGATAATCCGACCAACGTCGAAACCATGATGAAAATCCTGCAGGAACAGGGTCAGGTCTGTACCCGGATGGGCGCCTACAAACCAAGGACCAATCCCTATTCTTTTCAGGGTCATGGCGCCAAGTGTCTGCCCTGGGTATTTGAACTCGCGGGAAAATACGGCATTCGTGTAATCGCCATGGAGATTACCCATGATTCGCATGTGCAGGAAATAAGACAGGCACTCAAGGACACCGGTTACCCAACCGGAGTGATGCTGCAGATCGGGACACGGAACACCCAGAATTTTGAATTGCTGAAAGAGGTTGGCCGCCAGTCTGAACTGCCGGTGCTCTTAAAGCGTGGCTTTGGCATTACGCTGGATGAATCCCTCAATGCTGCCGAATACCTCGCAAGCGAAGGCAACCGCAATATCGTCTTCTGCCTACGAGGCATGAAGACCAACATGGGCGACCCCCACCGAAACCTTGTCGACTTTGCGCACGTACCGGTTGTCCGACATCTCACCCACCTACCGGTATGTATTGACCCCTCCCACTCAGTCGGCACCCGCAACATCGGGCCGGACGGGATATCGGATCTCATGCACGTGACGGCGCAAGGCGTTATTGCCGGTGCCAATATGGTGCTCGTGGATTTTCATCCTAGGCCCGAAGAGGCCCTGGTCGATGGACCCCAGGCATTACGGCCCGACGAACTGGCCTGGTTCCTTGAGGATGTCGCCATCACCCGCAAGGCCTATGAGGCGCGCCTGGCCCAAGTCGGCACATACACGGCAGCAAAGGATTCCGCATCATGAGCGAAGAAAGAAAATGGCAACGTACCGAAGCGCAATGGCGTTCTGCCTTGACTCCGGAACAGTATTACGTTTGCCGCGAGCACGGAACCGAACGCCCCTTCAGCGGAGACTACAATGACTGTAAGCGCCCTGGGATGTACCACTGCATCTGCTGTCAGGCGACCCTGTTTGATGCCCAGCACAAGTTTGATTCAGGCTCCGGCTGGCCGAGTTTCTGGAAACCGGCCGAGGAAGCCCAGGTGAAGGAGCATCACGATACCAGCCTCGGTATGGCGCGCACGGAGGTCCACTGTGGCCGATGTGAAGCCCATCTGGGCCATGTATTTCCTGACGGCCCCCAACCCACGGGGCAACGCTACTGCATCAACTCGGTGGCCCTGAAATTCGAGCCCACGGAATAGTTCGAACGCCGAGAGTGCCCTCTTCAACCCTGGCGGGAGCGGATCCGGGGTATCGTGATGGATTTGCCAGCTCTCGGCGGGCCACTTCGAAGTTCCGGGTTATAGCGGGTGATTACCCAGATCGGCAGTTCGAATTCGCGGGCAAGCACCCAGAGGCTGTCCCCTGACTGGATTTTGTATTCCTCCACGCCCGTTACCGCAAAATTCTCCTTGAACTCCTCTACCAGTACCCGGTGGTACTCCTGGCGGCGCCTTTCAAAAGTATCCTGTTGTGCCTCGTCTCCCACCGGAAGCAAAAGCGCGTCACCGCTCGCGAGCACCTGCGTGGCGTCATACCCGTTAAGTTCGCGAATTTTCTTGACGCTGCCCAAGCGCAACCAGTCCGAATAATGACCAAGGGTCTCCTCAGGTTCCACATTAATGCGGTAAAGCGTTCTGCCCTCCACCGCCGCCGTCTGAATAGAAAAATCAATGGGTCTGTCGAGAGGGCTGACCCCACTTAATCCGGATCCTGGACCACTCCCAGCACTATCAGCGATTTTTGGCCAGGTTTCCTCCTCGCTTGTTTTGGCGTCCACCGACGACGCAGCAATGTTGGCCGCCTTGGCAGACGACGAGTACGAACGGGCAAGATTCGCCGGCACGCCCATGATGGTCAACGACTGTCCGGGGCGAATCAGCGCCTCTTTTCCGAGCGCGTTGTCGGCGATCAGCCCACGGCATGGCACCTGAAAACGCGCGGCGATTCTGCAGGCGCTGTCACCACTGACCACGGTATAGGCCAGGGTCTGTACCGGCTCTTGGGCTGAAGTGCGATCAGTAGAAGTACCTGGCGCCGCTACGCCGGGTACAGTGAGAGTTTGTCCAGGAAAAATCAGATCACTTTTGGCGAGTCCATTGGCCGCGAGCAAGGCGTCACAACTGATGCCATGACGGCTTGCAATACTGCAGGCGCTGTCTCCCTTACCAACGGTATAGCTTCCACCCGGCGCAGTTGGAATGGTGCCCGGAACCACCAACGACGCCCCGACCTGAAGCATAGAGCCTCGATGCAGGCCGTTCGCTGCCAGCAGATCGTCACAGTCCACACCAAAGTGGCCCGCAACGGCACAAGCGCTATCTCCTGGCTGAACCTCGTACTTGCCACGTTGCGCAACGCGACTTCTGCTACGTCCCTTGGCAGGCACCTGTAACTTCTGACCTACACGAATGATCGCCTTGCGGTTGAGGCCGTTGGCCGCAATCAGTTCACGGCAGTCGGCCCTAAACGCGGCCGCAATGCCGCAGGCCGTATCCCCTGTGCGCACGGTATATTCGACAGACCCGCCCTGACGAGTCTCGGAAGGCATCATCCGAAGACGTGCCACTTGATTGCGCCAGCTGTCCTGCCGTCGTGGCAGGCGCAACTTGTACCCATCCGGGATGAAGCGCCAGCCGTGCCAAACAAAACGCGTGAGCGCAGGGTTCAATACCTTTAATTCTGCCTCAGAAAGGCCGAAGACACTCTGTACCCGAGCGATGGAAACCTGCCGATCAAGAATCAGGGTCTGGTACTGAAGCGGCCGACCGGGTTTGATGTCACCAAAGAACCGCTGATAGTTGCGGGCGACATGTCTTGCAGCCAGAAAGCCTGCATAAAAATTCTTTACTGCGACCTGAAATTTTCTGGAGCGATACTGGTTGATCACCTGTATGTAATCCGGGCCCATTTTCTTGATCGCCCGGCGCATGCCATTCACACCATAATTGTAAGAAGTGATGACAAAAGGGCTAAGCTCACGGCTGGAAACCTCGCTGTTTTTAGCCCGGGCAGCAACTGTCAGAGTTTTTCGAGCATTTTTAAGATAGCGGGCTGCCGCCCAGCTTGCCGCCTCAGGATCAAGACGCTCGTCTACAGTGGCATCCAATTTCAGACCTAGGTCCCGTCCAGTCGCTGGCATGATCTGCCACAAGCCTGCCGCGCCCACGCGGGAGTAAGCCTTCGGACTGTACGAGGACTCTACAAACGGCAGGTACTGAATATCTCGATGAAGCCCCGACTTTATGAGGACGCGCCGCACCATCGGACCGTAGGTCCCGAACCGCCGCAGCGCTGTCGTAAACCCGTCACGGTTGCCTGACTGGCAGCGGATATCTCCCGCTGCTCGCCGAATATCAGCACCCGAGCGCTCCGGAAAGAGCTCGAGAAGGTGCTTCTGGTAGGCACTATTTACCGGGGACTTGCGGTCCACCTTCTTGGCCAGCGTATGCAACTCCGCCGAGATGCGTTTTTTCTGATCCTTGATAAATGCAGTATTGCCCTTGCGGCCGCAGGCGCGTCCCTCAATCACCTTATAGACCCGACTGGGGACGACTGAGTCATGCAACACTGCATCCTGACTGTTCCAGCGACTGTAGATGTCAATCCAGAAATTCACCCGGTCCTGCAGCTCCCGGGGACATGGAAAAGCGGCGCTACATTGCAGCTTGTGCTGCCTGACTTCGACAAAGGCGCTTGCAGGACTCGATTGGAACAGGCCCACCAGCAAAATGCAGGTGGCAAGCCATCGGATTGCCGAGTTGAGTGAGTCGAGCATAATCTCTGAAAGTGCGCGGTATCTGCCCGGATTCCACCTCCGGGTCGGCCTGCCCGACAACAGCAAACCCAAACGGCTATCCTAACAATTTGCCGGCCCTTGTGGAATCATCCTTGCGCAGTGAATCCATCTTTTTCTATCGGCTTTGCTACACTTCAACGCTAAGGCTCAAAATGAAGCCCATCCGGCAGGTTATTCCCGGCGCATGACACGTATTCAAACTGAAGACATTTCAATAAGCATCGCTGATGCGCTGCAGTACGTCTCCTACTATCACCCCCCTGATTTTGTCGAGGCGATGACGCAGGCCTATGAACTCGAGACCTCAGAACCTGCAAAAAATGCCATTGCGCAAATCCTGATCAACTCGCGCATGGCGGCGCAGGGGCATCGGCCTATCTGCCAGGATACTGGCATCGTGGTCGTGTTCGTGAAGCTTGGTCAATCAGTCATGATCGAGGGTGATTGCTCGCTGCAGCAGGCCATCGACGAAGGTGTCCGGCGGGCGTATACCAATCCTGATAATCCGCTTCGGGCATCAGTGATCGCGCCTCCCATCGGGGATCGAAAAAATACCGGAGACAATACACCGGCCGTAGTGCATACCGAGATCGTCCCGGGAAATTCGATCGAACTCACCGTTGCTGCCAAAGGTGGCGGGTCCGAGAACAAAGCAAAACTCGCCATGCTGAACCCCAGCGACGATCTGACTGAGTGGGTCACTGAGACCCTGCCGACCCTGGGGGCTGGGTGGTGCCCGCCAGGCATTCTCGGTATTGGGATCGGCGGTACACCTGAAAAGGCGATGCTGATGGCGAAAGAATCCCTGATGGCTCCTGTCGACATGGCTGCAATTGTGGAACGCGGACCCAAAACCCCGACTGAAACATTACGTCTCAAAATTTACGAGGCGGTCAATCTGCTGGGAATCGGCGCGCAGGGGCTTGGCGGCCTTACGACCGTGCTTGATGTCAAGATCAACACCTATGCGACGCACGCGGCCTCGTTGCCCGTTGCTATGATTCCAAACTGTGCAGCAACCCGGCATATCCATATCACCCTCGATGGTTCGGGGCCTGCCGAACTGCCCCAGGTTGATGCTTCCTCGTGGCCAAAGATTACCCAGCAGGCGGTGGGACAACGCGTCAATCTGGATGAACTGACTCCAGAGGATTACCGGTCGTGGCGCATCGGGGACAACCTGCTGCTGAGCGGCCGACTCTTGACGGGGCGTGATGCCGCCCACAAAAGACTGGTCGAACTGATGCAATCGGGCGCGCCTCTTCCTGACGGCGTCGATTTCACTGGCCGGTTTATTTACTACGTCGGACCGGTCGATCCTGTGGGCGATGAGGCAGTGGGTCCCGCGGGGCCCACTACGGCCACCCGCATGGACAAGTTCACCGAGCCCATGCTCTCCGGAACGGGCCTTGCCGGCATGATTGGGAAGGCCGAGCGCGGCCCGCAAGCCATCGCTGCGATCAAGCAGCATCAGAGTGTTTATCTCATCGCCGTGGGCGGGGCGGCATATCTTGTTTCCAAAGCAATCCGGGCTGCACGCGTGATCGCGTTCGAAGATCTTGGCATGGAAGCCATCTATGAGTTTGAAGTGGAGGACATGCCGGTCACTGTTGCTGTAGACAGCACCGGCGCCTCCGTTCATACAGAAGGGCCTCGCGAATGGCGTGAAAAAATCGCTTCGTTTCCAGTCCGCGTCTTATGAGTGTCGATCACGCTAGATCAAAATCCGTAAT
>JBMUHF010000222.1:0-13767 GCA_050302555.1 Arenicellales bacterium
GTGAAAAACATATCCGTCAACCTCGCGCCTGCTGCCTCACAGGCGGTTTTAGCAGCAGCTTCACGCTTTGCAAAGCTACTGTTGGTGAGCCCTTCAAGACCTTTCTCATTGTAGGTTCCAAGAATAATTGACTTCATTTCTGACTTCTCCTTGCAAATGAAAGATAAGCGAGGCTCTTTGAGACGCTAGGCTAGTCAACACCACGTTGACACACATAGGAAACTAATTAATCGGATATGACGCAGTAATGCCCTTCCATTTCAGCCTATCAGTAACTGATCCAGCGCTTGCGCCGAGGATAGTCGGATTTGGATCCTGGCTCAACTTTCTTAGTAATCAGCATGTCAATCGGAAAGACGGGCCTTCACATATCTGAAGATTGCCGTCTTTGTGGCCTCGGCGTGACAGTCTTTCAAGTGGGTGAGATGGCCTGTCAATGGCAGCGAAATCTTGCAGGTGGACGAGATTATTTCAACACTATCCGGAAATCTGTCCGTAAGAAACTCAAGCTCGGCTGTCCGGTTATAGGGATCATTATCGTATGCAAACACCAGGGCACGCACCTGATCGAATGATGTAATTTTTTTGACATGCTTTGGCCTGATCTCACCTCTCCAAATCGGATAGATACCCGCCTCGGCTCGGGGACCGGCAAAAGCCGGTGCAAACACAATTGCTGCGTTGAACTTCTGATCCACCATCGACATCGCCATCAGCGAAGCCCATCCACCCGCTGAGTGACCCGACAGAAATATCCTTCCCGGCGCAACACCTGCAGCAATCAACTGATCGAGTACAACGGAGATTTCCTCAACCCTTTCAAATATCCAGGAGCCATGATCCCACCCCGGAGGGTCAGTCGCTTTTGAGCACAGAAAAAAGAGATGGGTGTTCTCCTTCTTCGCCAGCACCTTCAAGGTCGCGGGTGCATCGTTCCACCAGGCGCCGCAACTTGATCGGGACCGCGGGTTCTGTGTGCCGTGCATGTAGATAATCACGATCGCGTTTTTCGGGGAGGGTAAGCTGATCCTGGGGGCTGCCATTTCATAGGAGGCACTCCGAGCCGGCTTAACCCCTTCGATGTCATCGAGAAAGCCAGATTCTGCGATCACCTTCACCGTATCGTCTGATCGACCCTCGGCGGATGCAAGAGGTGCTGTCAAAATCGCAGCCAACGCAAGCACGCCGCACTTCAAAACCCGAGCGCAACCCAGCAGGCGTTCCTGCTGAAAGAGTCGACGGACCGCTCTATCAGCGGACACCAATTCGGTCCTTGAGGAAAGTTTCACATCAGGCTGTCGTGCAACGCGATAATCTGATTCCAAGTCTCGGACGGGATAGATATAACGCCTGCTGATTTTTCCCGATGCTCACGCTCACGCTCTCCCGGGATTTCGACACGCTCAAACCCTGGAGCCGGTGGGCAGGACCGAAGTTCCTCAAGCACTTCCTCGGCGGCGCCCGACAGGGCCGATGACTTGCGCATACGATGTGCATCAAGCGCAATCAACAGCCAGTTTCCTTCAGTGGTCGAAGGCCCGAGCATAGCCTCACCGATTAGTTCCGCCAGCAGGGCTAATGCATATCCCTTGTGGCCGCCCGCTGGCAGAATCGCCCCACCGCTGAAATAATCTTCGGGGTCTCGGGTAGGATTGCCCTGTGCATCGATAACGCAATCTTCCGGCAACAGTGCCCCGGCACTGCGGGCGGCATAAACCCATCCGCCCGCAATCTTGGAAGTGGCAAAATCCAGTACCACTGGTCCTCGATTTCCGCCGGGAATGCCAATACACCACGGATTGGTCGGCAGCATGCCCTGGGCGCCGCCGTATGGCGCCACCTGTCGCCACTTCTTTCTGTTGCCTCCCCCCATACAGATTGTCAAAAAGCCTTCTTCGGCAGCGGCATCTGCAAAGGCACCATGGCGTCCGGTGTGGCCGACGTTGCGGATGGCAAGCGCCGAGATTCCAGTGGATCGTGCCGCCGCAATCGCATGGCGATACGCAAGGTGCATCGCGGGAATCCCGATACCACCCCCGCCGTCAACTTCCTGGGTATTTCCGGCAGTCGTCACAACTTTGGGTGCTGCTTTTGGGTCGATGTAGCCCGTCTTGAATTGCTCCGCATACTGGAGAGTACGCATCACACCGTGACTTTCCATGCCACAAAGACTGGTATCGACCAGGTGCTCGGCGACCTCTCGTGCGGGTTCGTCCGCGCAACCGATCCGTTTAAAGATCGCGACGAGCGTCGCGATCGCCTTATCCGCGGAGACATCGATCCGCGAACCCTTAAGCGTCAGTTTGGAACGAACCTCCATTGGCACTTTCCGGTTTCAGCCTGAGAAGGGATCCGGCTGATGCGGATTTGTTGACAGCCACACCGAGCGGGTCTGCAGGTAGCAACGCATTCCTTCCCAGCCGTTCTCGCGACCGTATCCAGACTGCTTGAACCCGCCGACCGGACTTTGTGTGGCGGCATTGAAATAGTTATTGATATACACCGTGCCCGCTTCAATCTGCTCCGCCAGGCGCATGGCCCGGGCGACATCGCGTGACCAGACTCCTGCTGCGAGGCCATACACCGTTGCGTTCGCAGTCCGGATAACTTCTGCTTCAGTATCCCAAGCCTCAGTCGAGACGACAGGGCCAAACACTTCATGCTGGGCGAGGTCTGAATCATTAGGCACATCGGAAAAGATGGTGGGGCCAATGTAATAGCCTGTATCCCGACAACTTGAACGCCCATCGAGTAATAACCGGTGCCCCGCAGATTCAGCATCGGCAATACACTGAAGCACCCGCTCGTACTGCGGCCGGTTGGCCATAGGGCCGATCTGCGTCTTTGGATCATGCGGGTCGCCCACCCTTGCCTTTTTGACAACACTAGCCAAACGATCGGTAAAGTCGTCGATGACGTCACGGTGTACCAAAAGCCTCGAGCCGGAAATGCAACTCTGACCACCCGCCGGGAAAATGCCCGCGGCGATGCCGTTCACCGCAAGATCGAGATCAGCGTCAGGCAGTACCACCTGCGGAGATTTGCCGCCCAACTCCATGATGACCGGCTTCACTTGACGTGCCGCCACGGCAGCCGCTGCCCGGCCACCTGCCGTGCCGCCGGTAAACGACACCAGCCGCACATCAGGATGATCAATCAGTGGCTCGCCGGTAGTAGCGCCAAACCCGGTGACCACATTAAGCACACCCGGCGGCAGATCGGCTTCCAGCAGAACATCCATCAACTCTAGTACCGAGCAGCTTGCTTGCTCGGAAGGCTTGATCACCACCGTGTTGCCCGCGGCAAGACAGGGAGCGAGTTTCCAGATGAGGGTGCCCAAGGGGGAATTCCAAGGCAGAATCTGTGCCACGACACCGAATGGCTCGAAGGTAAGAAAGTTGTGCATATCTGGCACTTCGGCTGGAATCACCCGACCTTCAAACTTGTCACACATCCCGGCGTAATAGTGAAAGCTGTCGACCTGCCAGGCCCCTGGCTGAAGAGACGATGTGGCGCTAGGCACCCGACCGTTATCACGAATATCGACCTCACCCAAGCGCTCGGCATGACGTGAGATAGTGTCGCCGATCCGGCGCAACACCCGACCCCTTTCGGCAGGATGGAGTTTTCCCCACGGCCCGTCGTAGTAAGCAGACCTCGCGGCGGCAACGGCCCGATTAACATCTTCAGCGTTACAGTCCGGGAGCTTCGCCCACACTTCACCCGTTGCTGGATTCTCGCTTTCAAAATAACTCCCAGTGCTGGGGTCGTGCCACGCATTCGCCGCAAAATACTGATAGCTCTTCATGTTCTTAAGGTTCCTTTCCCTCGACAGGGACGTTCATGTTACGAAAATTGATCTTTTTTTGGATGCCCATGGCGTGTTGCCACACCGCAATGCTTTCGGGCGTCGCTACCCTTTCTGGCCGTGGCGCCAATTCAAAATGATGATAACAGTCGTTGCCCTGCACCAAGGTCGCCACCCCGGCTTGACCTCCTGCCTGGCGCATCGACGGCTTTATGTATCGAATTGCAAAACCAATACGCCGGTCATCTGAACGGTTCGGCAGGGATGCATGAAAGGTCAGTCCATGGTGCAATGAGGCCTGCCCCGACTGCAGCGGTGCATTAACCGCCTGGCTTTCGTCAACAGGTGAGACCAGCTCCTGACCTCGCGACAGCATCGCGTCTTCGCCGGGCCGGTCTGCGTGGGCGGCTTCCTTCATGTGGCTCGCCGGAACAAAGCGCATACAACCGCTTTCAACACTCGCCGGAGACAATGCCACCCACGCCGTAACTTCATCTCTTGCATCAAGTCCCCAGTAGTGAAGATCTTGATGCCACGCCACATAATCCGGAGACCGTGGTTCCTTGGTGAAGAAAGATGTACCCCAGACCAGTAGGTCATTGCCAAGAATCGACGAAACTGCAGCCAGAATCGCCGGATGGCGAGTTAGTTCATCGAGGAATGGCAGAAAGAGATGACAGGAGGTTCTGAACTCGCCGTCACCCACGATCGGGTGTGACTGGTAGCGTGCCTCAAAATCCTCCAGTTGGCACCGGACCGCGCCGACCTCTTCTGGGCTCAATATATCCAGAGGGAAGAAAAAGCCGTCACGTTCATATTGCGCCAGTATTTCCTTTGAGAGCGTCATGTCGCGCGACTCCGGCTGAGGCATTGGCTTAGTTCTGATCCTCATGACAAACAATCACTGTTGGCCGATCGGCCTGCAAGGCTTCGACAAAAGCACCTTGCAGCGCTTCATGGGTGTCGACATCCACCGCATGGGCATGACAGGCTCTAGCCAGTGCCACAAAATCGGGATTCGCGCCTTCAACCCCGACCCGGCTAATCTGACGCTGATCCATATCATCCTGAATCTGCTTGAGTCCTCCGTTTTCCCAAATGATGATCGGTATCGGTAACTTCAATTCAGCGGCTGTCAGCAGTTCGGGCATAGTGAACATAAACCCGCCGTCCCCTACCAGTACAGCTACCGGCGTTTCAGGCCGGGCCAACCGGGCACCAATGGCGTTGGGCAGCGCGTTACCTAAAGCGCAGTACCCGGCAGGGTAAAACCACTTTCGAGGCGCGCGCATCGGTACGGCGAAGGCGCCGGTATAGACTAACTGGCAGGCATCTCCTGACCAGATGATGTCGGCTGGCGCGACCTCCACAAGAGCATCGAGCACCGCAGCGTGCTGGCGCTCCGACACACTGAGCCCCTGTCGGATTTCTGAGCGAATGACGCGCGTCCGCTCCTTCGCCGCCTCAACACCGGTTGCACGGTAGTCATCAAGGGCGACGCATAGCGCCTGAAGCGTCGATTGCGCATCGGCTACGATGCCAAGATCTGCCAGATAGAAATCGTTGATTTTGCTCGGATCTATGTCGATGCGGATCATCCGGCCATTAAGGTTCATACGCTCAACAAAACTGTCGGTTTCCGAAAGTTCGGTTCCGACGGCGAGAATCACGTCTGCTTCAGGCAGGATACGCAGCACTTCCGGCCGCACCGTAGATGCCGAAAGCGACAGGGGATGATCATCCGGGATGATGCCCTTACCGGCTGTCGACGCAATCACGATCGCGCCGGTACGCTCAGCGATGTCGCTCAGTGCAGCACCGGCATCGCAGGCGCCGCCGCCCACCATAATGAGAGGAGAACTCGCGCCCTTCAGCCAACTGGCTGCCTTTGCAATATCTTCCGGATCCGCTTTCGGTCGGCCGGGCAGAGTCACGGGCTGCCAATCCTCATCAACCTGCTCAGCCTGTACGTCAATCGGGATTGAGATGTGTACGGGCCTGGGTCTTTGACTGGCAAAGAGCGTGAATGCGCGGGCTAGCAGCTCGGGGACATCCTGCGCGCACCGGGCGGTCGCAGAAAACCCGGTCAGGGGTTTGGTCATCTGGGTTTGGTCAGTAATCTCATGGAGCACGCCCCAGCCTTTTCCGATCGTGTTACTCGCCGCATCTGCCGAGATCAACAGCATGGGCAGGCTGTCTGCGTACGCCTGCCCGAGGGGCGTGCTGGCATTAGTGACACCCGGCCCCGAGATCACCAGAGCGACACCGGGCTCTCCAGTTGCGCGCGCCCACCCTTCTGCCATAAATCCCGCACCCTGTTCATTGCGGGCCTGGATATGACGAACACCCTGATCGAGGCCCCGGCAGAAGTCGAGCGTGTGCACGCCCGGGATACCGAACACCGTACTCACCCCATATCTTTCTAGCAAACGAACAGTTGCCTCTGCGCAGGTCATCGCTTTCCTCATAGTTGGATTCCTTTAAGTCACCATTCCCTGGCTATATGTTTGAATTGGCTCTTCAGGCTGTAATCGGCCCTTGAGTATCCGTAGGTTAGAGTAAAAATCCTCAAGATCTACAGAATTGGTCAAAACCTGGCGGCCAGGTTTCTCCAACTTGAATGCTGTACGTCCGTGAAGGACTCTCTGATTGTTAAAAATGAGGCTATCACCTTTTTTTAATGAAAATGAGATCATTAAACTTGGGTCATAAACAATCTTAAAAAATTTCTGAAGCGCACGGTAAGTCGGAACAACCTGATCATAAGGGAGATCGATAGGAGCAATCTGTCTTTCGTTGACTCGAATACCGCAGACTTCTTGATCCTCGTCTACTCGGATCATGGGAAGCGTGCACCGATACCATCGAGGGAGTTCTCCCTCGGCATGTTTTGGGTCAAACCGTTGCCCTGTTAGGGGCGTCCTCACCAGCCTTTCAAAATCATCGGGAAACTCTGTGCGGAATCGTCGCGCGGCTTCAAATCCATCGACTAACGTAGAGTGCCCCCCTTCTGTGCTCGGCTCAAAGACCTGAAATATCGTAATTCCGATCGTTGACGTTCGGTAGGTTTCATCACAATGCGGCTGCAACGCCTGCCTGATATCTCCAACATTATTGATGGATTTCTTATCCGTCAGCGACGCCATGTCATTGGAGGTGTTACTCACTTTCTTGTTGGAAAGTTCAAAATCTCCATAGTGAGTGATCCTCTTTGTTCCAACGAGCTGAACCAAGCGAACCGATTCCTGGGCTAGGCCTGGTGCACCCTCGACTTTACAGAATCCGTAGTCGCAAACTGCTTCAAGCATTTCAAGCCGGCAAGACAGGCTGTCTTCAACTTCTGAAAAAATAAAAGTAGGTGGATCGATTTCTATGCGCTTATCCCAGAGTACCGGCTGGTGCTTGCGTAGTGCCCGCTCTTCTGCGGAATAGCAATGATCACGCAACCACTTTGCCTCGTAGGTTGAGACATGTCCGTCTCCATCCCATATAAGATGTAGGGAGTCCGAATCGAACGAATACTTATGAGGTTTTGGACTCTCCGGAATCATATCCAGCCGAAGCCCCCGGACACCATTTAAAGAGGATCCACATTGTTCACACTCACACTGATGGCGTAGCCAAATTAAATGAAAATGGCTGAAGGCGCCATCACGCCAGTTGATGGTAATGCCGTCTTTTTCGCAAGAAAGTCCTTCGATCTCCGTACGTTCTGCCTGAGTCACAGTCGTGGGTCCTCCGGTGGTAGTGGCGTTTTCCCGGAAATTAAATCGGCTGCTCTTTCAGCCATAGCGATCACTGTTGCATTGAGGTTTCCAGTGATCTGTGACGGCATGGCGGACGCATCACAGACCCGCAGATTGTTGACACCCCGTACGCGTAATTCGCTGTCCAGTACAGCAAGAGGATCCTCGTCGGAACCCATTCGGGCGCTTGAACAGGGATGATGGCCAGTGTAAGCAGTTTTGCGAATCGCTTCGATAATTTCCGTATCAGTCTTCGCCTCTTTCCACGCTCCAATTTCACCCGTGACATATTTCGCAATTTCAGGATGCGCCATGATCTCGCGCATGGTTTTGACGCCCGATACCATCTCGTTGAGATCATCAGAATGCGAAAAGAACCGGGGGTCAATGCGTGGATGATCAGCCGGATTGGCGCTCGCCAAGCTGACGGTTCCAAGAGACCTTGGCCGCTCCAGATTAATATCAATCTGAACACCAGGTTTGGCGACCTGCCTGCCACGCACCAAAAGCTGGCGACCCAACCGCTGCAGTAGCGGCGTCTTTTCAATCTCGCCATCAGTCATGTTTTCATGAACCGTCATGGGTGTCATAAAAGTCTCGAACTCAGGCATCGCCGGGTCCTTTAGCGCATGAAAGATCACCGCCGAGAAAAAAGCGCCCCCTCCCGGGCCGCTCCCATTCAGTAACCATCTCGCCATGAGCCAGGCGGCCCGATCCAGGCGCTGGTGTCGGGCGAGGCTTAAATCCATACGATCAGACCCATATTGCATCGATACGTCCACATGATCGGCGAGATTTTGGCCTACACCAGGCAGATCAACCACGGTCGTGATGTCATGCTGCTTAAGATGGTCTGAAGGTCCGATCCCTGACAACATCAGAGTCTGCGGTGTGCCGAACGCTCCCTGACACAAAACAACCTCTTCACGAGCATAGATTTGCTCCCCGCCCAGCGTCTCGACACCCCTTGCCCGACTGTCTTCAAGAATCAGGCGAGCCACGTGCCGATGCGTCAGGATCTTAAGATTTGGAGGCGGCTTCGCCAGATACGAGATCGCGGAGGACTGTCGGGTTCCGCGGTAAACCGTACTGTCCGTGCGGCCGACACCTGTACGGTCAGGGCCATTGAAATCATCTAGACGTCTATGACCACAGGCCACCGAGGCCTTAATAAACGCGCGCTCCAACTCGCCAAAATTGACGGAGGCCTCAGTCTTAACAGGACCATCGATACCGTGCCAGGATCCCTCGCGGTCAACGGCACCCTGAGAGAGGCGAAAGTACGGGAATAGATCTGAGAACCCCCAGCCTGGAAGACCGCTTTCCCGCCATGCATCGTAATCCTGCGGAACGCCCCGGACATAAATCATTCCATTCATGATCGAAGAACCCCCAAGCGACTTTCCCCGGGGAAAATAGATTTTTCGTCCGTTCAACGTAGGTTGCGGCACCGACTCAAAACCCCAATCCAGTTTCGCGTTACCAAAGACCAGTCCATTGCCGGCTGGCATCCTGATAAAGAGATCTCTACCTTTTCCACCTGCCTCGATGAGACAGACGCTGACTCCCGGAGTCGCGGCCAGGCGTGCCGCCAACACACAACCTGCAGATCCACCTCCAACAATAACGTAATCGAATTCCATTAACTCTTTGAACCGCTAAGCGCGCAGCACCTGCTGGATCACCTCGTCGGTAATCTCTTGTGTTGTGTTTGTGCCACCTAAATCCGGTGTTGCGAATCCTGCCTCCAGTGCCAACTCCACAGCGGCTTCAATTTTTCGGGCAGACTCGTGCTCTGCAGCACTGTATTCCAGCAGCATGGCAACCGAAAGAATCGCGCCAATCGGATTGGCTGAGCCAGTGCCTGCTATATCCGGGGCACTGCCGTGAACCGGTTCATATATTGCGGGCTTTTCAGACCGTCCCCCGGCACAAAGGTGTGACAGACACGCGGAAGGCAGCATCCCTAATGATCCAGAAATTGCCGCCGACTGATCTGAAAGAATATCGCCAAAAAGATTATCCGCCAAAATCACGTCAAAATCGCCCGGGCGACAGGCCAACTGATACGCGGCATTGTCTGTAAAGAAATGGGTCAGCGTCACATCAGGAAACTCCCTTGCGCCAATCTCTTGGACTACTTCACGCCACAACTTGCTAGCCATGAAGACATTAGCCTTATCCACCGAGAGCACTTTTCCGCGGCGGCGTCGGGCCACTTCGAACCCGATCCTTGCAAACCGGGCGATCTCGGCTTCCGTGTATTCATTGAGGTCGTAGGCGCGACGACTCTTCCCAGTTCCATCAATACCCCGAGTCGGCGAGAACATGGCGCCTCCGCACAGTTCTCGAACCACCATGACGTCTGCGTTTCGGACCACCTCCGGTCTGAAAGGTGTGCGGGAGAGTAACGGACCATATGCCCGCGCCCAACGCAGAGACGCAAAAACCTCAAGCTCGTGACGTAACTTCATAAGCCCGTCCTGCTCTTCAGGCCCACCGTCGATCTTGATGTGATCCCACTTTGGTCCACCCACTGCTCCCACGAGCAGTGCATCGGAATCATGGGCAGCACGGATGGTTTCAGGACGTATGAAGGTGCCGTGCGCATCCCAGGCTGCGCCGTGGAGCAAATCCTCAGTGATGTCGACCTTCAGGGAGATGGCACCGGCGACTGCCTCCAGAACCTGGAGACCTGAGCTGACGACCTCGGGGCCGATTCCGTCACCACCCAAAGCCAAAATCTTTAACGGCATTTTTGTCCCTGAAACTCAAACGAGTCATCGAGCGGAGTCTATACCTGCCCAGTCTTATTCCGAGGAACGAACCCTGTTATTTCAGTGGCGACCCATTGCTTATGCATTGCGACACACTTTTCGCCGCTAGAACTTAAGACACCAGAAAAATGAACGATGCGACACCTATGAAGACTGCGGGCAAAACACGTCGCCCGAGTAAAAAGAACATCCCTAACCCGATAACAAAGGCCAGAGACCTAAAGAGAAGGGGTGTTTCCATCAACGGTCCGATCGGCAGAATAACCATTCTTGCAATGAGCCCACCCAACATTGCGTAGGAAACGAAAGTCACCCACTGAAACACGGGGCCATCGCTGTTAACTCTTGTTGCAAACATCACGCCGGCACAACGCCATATATAGGTGCCGGCTATAGCGCCGAGGGTCAAGAGCGCGAGCGCATTACCCGGCAGTTCCGTCATTGCGTTGATTCCCGATGGGGGAGTCGCTTATTCAACCAGAACGCCAGCGTACCACCCACGGCACCCGTCAGAAGAAGATCCAGATCTGGCGTCACAAGATGGAATATGACACCCAGTGGTGCCCCCACAATGAGCGCGATCATCGAAGCCCTGCTCTGAACACCCGCAAGCAGGACGGCAAAAAACAACGGGTTCATGAAGATCAGCCCCAGAGCGATTGGCCGCGGCATCAACCCCACTCCAACATAACCGATGACCGTACCGAGAATTCCCGCGCTCATACAAATGACAGCAAAAACAATGTAGTAACGCCGACGAAACTTTCGCTCAATCTCTGGAAAGCGCTTTAAGCCTGCAGCCCAAGAGTTTATGGACAACATCTGAACCAGTGCAAAGTTCCATCGGGTGCGAGATCCTTCCATATTCATAAGCGGCATGAACGACACCACCATGGGGAGAAATCTCGCATTAGCAAGTGACACCCCCAGAATTACAAAAAACGCTGAAACGCCTGCAACGTGCATCTCGACTAACGCCAACTGACCCGGCAGTCCCCAAATTCCAGCGGTTGCCGCAATCGCCATCACAAGAGGAAGACCGCTCTCATGGACCAAGGATCCAAAACCGGTCATGCTGGCGAGCAGCGTGATCGAGGGGAAACCCACCGCGTCCCGTATGGCAAGCCGGGTCACCGTGCGCGCGTCTGAGATCATAAGACCAGGTGGTGTTCTAAGTGAGTCGAAAACACCCGGCCTTAAAACTGACCGGTGTTGAAATCACGAATAGCCTGTTCGATCTCGGCGCTTGTGTTCATCACGAACGGACCGTAGCGGGCGATTGGCTCGCTCAAGACCTGTGCTGCAACCAACAAAACTCTTGAGTCAGCATCCTCAGCCTCAATGTGCACCGAATTACCAGCGCTGAGAACTCCCAACTGTCTTGCCGAGACTGATTTACTGGCCCCATCTGATCGTACGGATATCTTGCCATCGATAACGAAAACAAAACCGGCATGACCTTCTGGGATCGACTCCACAAGGCTCGTCCCGGGAGACAAACTGACATCAAGGTATGACGGCTTCGTAACCACCCCCTTTACCGGTCCGGTCGTTCCTTGATCAGTGACGCCGGTAATCACACTGACATCGACTCCCTCAGCGCGATGTTCAAGTGGTATCTGATCCTTCGCATACTCGTGATAAGCCGGATTACAAAGCTTGTCACTGGCAGGAAGATTTACCCACAACTGGAATCCCGCAAGTCGCCCGTTTTCCTGCTCCGGCATTTCCGAGTGGATGATTCCCCGCCCTGCCGTCATCCATTGGATCCCGCCAGCCTCGATTACCCCGCCATGGCCTGCGTTATCTTCATGACGCATCTTTCCTGCCAAAAGATACGTGACCGTCTCAAAACCTCGATGAGGATGAGAGGGAAAGCCGGCGATGTAGTCATCCGGATCATCTGATTCGAAAAAATCCAGTAGCAGAAACGGGTCGAGCTCGGGCAGAGACTGCGAACCTATGTATCGTATCAAGCGAACACCTGCGCCATCAGATGTCGGCTGCCCTGAAATCACTTGGGTAATTTTGCAGTAGCGCCGACGATCAACCGCCTCTGCGGTATCTGTACTCATGCTAAATGATGCCATTGTTTAAACATTTTTTCTTGGACTATACTCTTGGCTGGTGAACCTACCCTGATTCATATCGCATCTCAATGGCGGCTCAGGAACCCATCGCCTCCGACGAAGTCCAGATCACACCGTTGTCGGTACACACCGGCGCCGAGATCGGTGGTGTTGACCTGCGTCACCCGCTCACTAACCGCCAGATCGATGAGATTCGCGGTGCACTACTCAAGTGGCGGGTCGTGTTCTTTCGTGGACAGGAACTGACACACCCCGAGCATATTGCGCTCGCAAAGCAGTTCGGCGAACCCACGCCAGGTCACGTCATCTTCGGTAATCATAGTGAGTACCCCGAGATCTATCCGGTAGTAAAACACCGCACCGCTCAGGCCGGAAACGTCACAGTCAAGCGGGCCTGGAGCGGATGGCACACCGACATTACTGCAGCGATTAACCCGCCGTCCGCATCAATTCTTCGGTCTGTAGTCCTGCCGCCTTATGGGGGTGATACCCAGTGGCTCAATATGGTCAAGGCCTTTGAGGCGCTGTCGCCGCCGATGCAGGACTTTCTTTCTTCCCTGAGGGCCATTCACCAGTACCGGCGCGCCACCGATTCCAAGGATAAAAGCGGATACAACAAGCTGATCGAGGAACACACCATGGTGTCCGAGCATCCCTTGGTTGCCGTCCACCCCGAGACAGGTGAAAAGATACTCTTTACCAACGCGGCCTATGTTGACCACATCGTCGGTCTGACCCCCAGGGAAAGCCAGTGTCTGCTGGAATATCTCTGGGAGCATTGCCTGCAGCCGGAGTTCACGATCCGGTTTCGCTGGAGCGCCGGGAGCATTGCTTTCTGGGACAATCGTGCCACCCAGCATCAGGCCATCGGCGACATCTTTGATACCGACTTCGATCGCGAACTCTACCGGGTTACCTTGAACGGCGAGGTGCCTGTCGGGACTGATGGACGCAAGTCCACCGCAATCAGCGGCGAATCTATCAAACCCGTTTAACCCTCTCTAAGCCGCAAAACGGCTGCTGCCCGGCGGGGCGTCATCTGCCATCCAGAGTGGCGAGCGTGCCATAAAGATCCGGCCGACGATCACGGAATACCGCCCAGGAGTCTCGGTATTCTTTGACCTGATCGAAGTCAACGCGGTGTACCAATACCTCTTCCTGATCTCTTCCCGCCTGCGCTACGACCTGACCCTCGTGATCGGCAATAAAGGAGTTGCCGTAGAACTCAAGATACACCTCCGGTGACTCGGTCATGTATTCCCGGCCAATCCGGTTGGAAGCAACGACCGGGAGAATATTGCACGCCGCATGTCCACACATCGCGTTGCGCCAGGCATCCACAGAAT
>JBMUHF010000223.1:0-10075 GCA_050302555.1 Arenicellales bacterium
CGACTGCGATCTCTACCCGACGCAGAACCTCTTCGCAGTCGGCCTGTGTCATGAGTAATCCCGGCTTGAACTGCAACACCCGCGGATCCAGAGTAGAGAAGATCGCCCAGACTCCGTTGTCATAGAGATGTTTCATCACCGGCTTGGCTCCCTGCTCGTGATTGAACTCGAGCCCCATCACAACCCCATGTTGTCGAATACCGATGAAGAAGTCCGGGTAAGCCGCCATGATCTGCTCGAGGCCAGCCCGCATGTAGTCAGAGATGTATCTCACCATGGTGCGTACTTCCGGACGCTGCACCATCTCCAGAACCTTCATTGCGACAATGCACCCCAACTCAGCGCCGCCACCGGTTGAAATGTGGCCGAACCCGTCTTCTTTTAACCAGCCTCCACAACGCTCACTGATCAGCACGCAAGCAATCGGATAGATACCGCCCCCGATCCCCTTGCCGGTGACCATAATGTCTGGCTCGATACCGTATTTGGTGCACGCCCAGATCTCACCGCACCGCATCAATCCGGTCTGAACCTCGTCCGCGATATACAGTGCGTCATAACGCTCACACAGCTGCTTTACTCCCGGAAGGTAGCCCTCATGCGGCATGGGGAATCCATAAGTTGCCGGAATGGTTTCCATGATGACAGCGGCCACATCGCGGCCGCGAAGTGCATCTTCCATTGCATTAAGATCATTAAACGGGACCTGGACAAACTCCCCATCGGTGTCTTCCGAAAGAAACAGTTTGGAGAAGCGATCATCTCCGGTCTTAACCGCCAGCCCCGTGTGTCCGTGATAGGCCTTAATAATCGAGACAATCTTGCGCTTCTGCGTGGCGTGGCGTGCGGTCTTCAAGGCAATATCGATTGCCTCACCACCCCCGGAGCCATAGGCGGTGTACCGCATATCCGGCGAAGGTGCGCAAGCCGCTAACGCTTCCGCCAGCGCGGTGCGGGCAAGCGCTGGGAAATGGTGATTTCCCATATCAAAGCGTTCGCTACCGGCTTTCAGCGCCTGAACCAGTTCTGGATTTCGGTGACCAAGATTGTAGGTGCCGCCGTTAAGATGCAGATCAATCAGGCGATGGCCATCCATGTCGTAAAGGTAATAGCCCTCACGCCGATCGATCACCAGATCGATCCCCATGTCCTGCCAATCCTGTGTCTTGCCGGGGTTCCAGAACGCTCGGGATCGATCGAGAAAGTCTAGTTTTGCTTCGCTCATGGCACGCTCTCGCCGCAGTTAGATGTCGACTCGTATATACAGAGTGACATGCAGCGAGACCGCCGACTTGACACTATCCCATGAAAATTGACATATGAAGCGGGCGAAGGAACACAATAAACGATAGTGGTTTATCTAGGAGAAAACAGGAAATGGCAGTGCAGTGACCGCCTCGGCGCTGTTTATCAGGTCAGCGACGAGAGGTATTTGCGTCCAAGTTCCTCACTGACAGGCGCAAAGGTGGGGGCCAATTCTTTAGCGATATCCACTTCGCTGTGCGAGCCGATCCAGGCAAGCAGCGCAAGACGTCTCATCATGATGAAAGTAGGAATCTCGGTTTCGTCTTCTTCGGATAGCGGCCGGATAGAACGGTAACCCCGGACCCAGGCGTCCTTCAGTTCCGGTATACGAGGATCATCTTCCATAAAACTGATCCCCGCGGCGAAGTCATACATCAGCCATCCCAAGCCACAATCGTCAAAGTCAATTAATCTGGTTTCACCATCTGTGATCAACAGGTTGGCAAGACGCATATCTGCATGAATCAATCCGAATCGATCTGGCTTTCGTCCATACTGGGTGAGACGCTCAATGACCGTGGTCTCGACTTGTTCAAGCACCTGCCGGGTTTGTGTCCCGATATTCGGCCCATCACGCCAATGACCCCAGGTGGCATCTTGGCCGAAAACGGTGTCTAGGTCCCAGACCAGTCGCTCAAAAGGCTCGGGGCGATCCCAGTCAATAGAGTGAACATGCGTCTTTGCTGCAATCTCGCCAAGCTCCTCGAAGCCACCGGTCAGATCATCCTGCTGATCCGGCTCACTGCCTTCAACAAATTCAAACATAGCAAGGTAGCGTTTCTGTCCGAGCGCTTCACTGGTCGCTGACTGAATCGTGCTGCCATTTTTTCCCGGAAGAATATCCGGCGTTTTCACCCCGCCTTCTGCATTGAGTGCTCTGGACCACGCGTGTTCGCACGAGATCGCTGTTTCGGTGTGGTAATTCTCCCGATGAATCCGAAGAATCGACTTGAGTCCGTTAGGCGCCTCAACGAGAAAGGTCTCATTTTCAGAAACGTTGATCAGTCGCGCTTTGCTCCCCTCCGGCAAATTCCATAACTCCAACGCTTCATTAGCGAGCGAAGAGAGGTATCTCATGGTCTCCTCGTGTGAGAACTTAGCGGTATTCATGCTATTTAACCTGAGCTGAAAGTAGACGGGATCAAATTTCTTCTATCGCCTCGAGCGACTCAGGAATAATCTGGCCGCCGTCAACAATGATGCTCTGCCCGGTGATATAGCCAGCCTCGTCTGAAGCGAAAAACAGGGCGGCGTTACCGATATCCGCGACATTGCCCAGTCGTTTCAGGGGAATTGATGCGGCCATCGTATTCAGATAGTCCTGTCCTAGATCCTGGAGACCTTCGGTATATATATTGCCGGGCATCACCGCATTGATGGTGACGTTGTAGCGCGACAGTTCCATACACGCTGTTTTGAGAAAACCCAGTTGACCCGACTTTGACGCACCGTAATGGGACCATCCCGGAAACCCCGTTACCGGGCCAGTAATGGACGATGTAAGGACCACTCTTCCACCTCCGGCCTTCTCGAAGTGGGGGATCGCTGCCTTTACACAGAGAAACGCACTTTTCAGATTGGTCGCCATTACCTGATCCCATTCGGAAGGATCCATATCGACCATTTTGGTCTGTGGAAAACCGCCCGCATTGGCGCACATCACGTTTAGACCGCCAAACTTTTCAGCGGTGATAGCTACCATGTTCTGTACTGACTCCCAGTCGGACACGTCACACTGGCAAAAGTCTGCATCCGCACCCGAGGCCTTCAACTCTTCGACCGCTGCCATCCCATCCGCTTCTCCGCGTGCCGCGATCATGACTCTGGCGCCCTGTGTCGCAAAAACCTGAGCGATACCTTTACCAATTCCCTTTGAACCACCAGTAACAATCACCGATCGGCCTTTTATTGATGTCAACATTTAATTTTCTCCTGAAGTTATCGGGCGTTGGATGTCTCACTGCGGGTCCGTATTAACCACATCACGATCACCCCCGAGAGAAGTAATACGATGGATGTCACAATTGAGAGTATGCCCACTGACGGCACCAGCGGGGAATAACCGGAAACCATTTTTGCGTAAAGCCACTCTGGCAGCGTTGAATCTGCTCCCGTGGTAAAAAGCGACAGAGGAAAGTTTCCCCAACTCAGCAAGAAAGCAAAAAGCCCGGCGGAGACCACACCCGGCCAAAGCAGTGGTCCCGTAATTTCTTTCATTACTATCCATGTCGATGCGCCCATATCCCGCGCTGCCTCCTCAAGCGACGGGTCAAAACTATAAGCGCGGATCGCAATAATCAGGGTCGCAATCGGTGAAATCCACACGAGATGGGCAACCACAGCAGTCTTCCAGGTTGGAATGATGCCAAGGGCGTTGAACCATAATAACAACGCCAGGCCGAGCACGGCCTGAGGGAAAAAAATTGGCAACAGGATCAGTTTCTGAAAAACGCCGCGAAAACGCCACTGGTATCTGGCAAAGGCAAGTGCGCCAAAAAAACCAACGACCATGGAGATGACTGTGACAAGCAGCGCCACACTTAAAGAGGTCCACAAGAGATCCTGGACTGTCGAACTTTCGATCGCCTTGCCATACCACTTAGTCGCGTAACGCTTAATTGGGAAAGTCAGGTATCGCGCTTTGGAAACTGAGGCAAATCCGACTGAGATAATCGGCAAATAAAGGAACAGAATCGCCAGTATCCCGTACAGGGTAAGCGCGATACGTGCAGACCGGGACATCTTCATGATCGCCGTCCGCCCATGATGAGATCGAGATTCACCCGGTTGATGCCGAAAATAGACAAGGCGCCAATAATCAGAATCAGAATGATCGACAGCGCTGAACCGAGGGGCCAGTTCTGTCCATAAGTAAATGCGGTTTCAATCTCATCCGCAATGACGATCACTGTCTGCCCACCGAGTAGTTTGGATTCCGCCATCGCTCCAGCCGCCAGAACAAAACTCAGCAAGGAGCCAATCACGATCCCGGGCGCTGACAAGGGCAAATCAACTTCATAGAATATTTGCCATCGAGATGCGCCAAGATCCGCTGCTGCCTGACGGGCATCATCAGGCACCATTGCGATACCCTGGATGAGCGGAAAAAGCATAAACGGGAAATAGGCGTACACCAGCCCAAAGACAATCACGGGCACGTTATAAAGCGCCCCTTCGAATGTCAGCCCAGTCCAGGCCCGTAGGTGACCCTCGATCAGTCCCCCTTTCATTAATGTCAGCACCCATCCAAACAGCCGGATGTTCTCCGAGACAAAAAGTGTGACAACAACCGCAATAGTGATGAAGAGGCCGAAACCCTTGAACACTTTTGCCATCCCAAATGCGAGGGGCCAACAGATGACGAAAAGCATCACCGTCGATGCTAGAGCCATACCAAAGGACCACACCACCGACTTGATATAACCCTGTGTAAAGACCAATTTATAGGAAGAAAAATCAGGTAAATGCAGCAGACTGAACACCTTCTGAGGCATTACTGAAAATACGGCAATCACTAACAATGGTGCGAGAAAACTAATCAGCAGTACCACGCCCATGGGCACAGCACTCAACAACCCAATGCGCTGATCCTGGCGTTCCACAGATTATTCTTCCGTGATCATGTGCGCATACTCAGCGTTCCAACCAAGACGCACCCGGTCGCCAGTCTTCCCGGGGAAACGATCCTCTCGAAGCTTCTCAACTGCCAGTTCATCGCCGTTATCGGCTTGGATCTTGTACTGAGTTCTCGAGCCAAGGGCATATTCCGCCTGAAGCACGCCCTCAACCATGAAGTCGGCGACACTGTCCTCCGACAGGAAATGAACCGATTCGGGCCGGACCATAAGCGTGGCCGACGTGCCCTGCGCAAGTCTCATACCCGAGTCCGGACCGACGTGCCCCGTTTGTATATCGATTTCGGTTCCGACGAGATTACCCGAGACACCCCCTTTTACCGAAAACAAATTAACCTCTCCCATGAACTCTGCAACAAAACGGCTAATCGGACGGGCATAAATCTCATCGGCGACAGCAATTTGTTCAAAATGTCCGCTCCGCATAATCGCTATACGGTCCGACATCACCATTGCTTCCTCCAGACTATGGGTGATATAGACAAAAGTCTTCCCGGTTCTCTGATGCAGATCCTTGAGCTCCTTTTCCAGATTCTTCCGCAGGCGAAAATCTAGCGCAGACAGAGGCTCGTCAAAGAAAAGGATCTCTGGGTCAAAGGCGAGTGCTCGAGCCAGAGCAACACGCTGGCGCTCGCCACCAGAACACTCGCTTATCCGTTTTTGATAAAAACTTCTAGGCAGGTGTAAAAGATCGAGCAACTCAAAGGCTCGAGCCTTTCGATCATCAGGGCGCTGCTTACGCAGCTTCAGCGGAAATTCTATATTTTCTCCAACTGATCTATGCGGGAACAAAGCCAGAGACTGAAAGACCATACAGGTCGGCCTTAGATTTGCCGGCATCTCTTCGATTCTTTCGTCCCGAAGCCAGATCTTTCCTTTGGAAAGCTCTTCGATGCCGACAAGAATACGGATCAAGGTCGTTTTGCCACTGCCGGAAGGGCCTACAATCGTCAGGAACTCGCCCTCGTCAATCTCGAGGTTGATGTTATCCAGGGCCGTAAAATCCCCGAAATACTTACTCACGCCCTCAAGGCGGAGAATGGGCTCAGGGCTCATAGGAAGTCACAAGAAGTCAGAAAAACCATAGGTCAAAAGTACCGAGGGCGGGTTTTGACCCGCCCTCGGCCACCTCTGAACATCTGGAACTTAGCCGCGTTTTGCCGCGTTATACGCTTCGTTCAGCTCTGCATATGAGGCAACGACCTGGTAATCCAAGGATCGGCTCATCTCCTCGTCAAGGCTATCCCATTGGATGGCGTCCAGTTCATCCTTATCGAACTTATCGAGCACCATCGAATCGCCCATCTGGCTCACGGGATTGTAGGTTCCCTCGGAAAATGCAACCGCCTTACAAATGTCAGGGGTCTGCACGAACTCTAGGAAGTCTTCGGCGAGATTAGATGGATTTGGATTATTAACCGCTGAGGTCAATTCAATCCAGACCACACCGCCTTTGCCATCTACCGGGCCAGATTTAGGTGTGATGCCCCGTACATTTGTTGCTCCATCCAATCGCGCGGGAGACGCGGTATAAGTACCCCCCGTGAAGTACGCATCAATTTCACCGTTGATCAGCGCAGTATTCATCGCGACCAGATCGTCGGTCAGCATCTTGGCACCACCAAAAATGGTGTCCGCGGTATTGCGGAATTTTTCTAGGCCAGCCTGGTCCATCACCTCGAAAGGATTCTGATCCCCTGTGAGACACATATGCATGATGTTCCAGTTATCGTAGGTCAACACGCCGTAACGATCTTTCATCGCTGAATCAAGAAACAGTTTCCAGCCCTCATCCTCGGCGGTAGCGCGGCTGACCTTATCGGTGTTGACCACAAAACTGAAAGGACCATAGCGCTGGGGCATCCCAATCAGCTCGCCGTCATCCGCAAAGGCAAGTGGATAAGGATCCGAAAATCCGGGCAGCATCTTATCGAAGTGGCCCATGAAGCGATCCTTGTTCAACGGCTTGATCAAGCCCTCAGGGTACAGTTGCGCACGAGCCCAAGGCTGGTTGACATTGATAAGATCCCAGACATTGACTTCGCCAGCGCGGAGCTTGTTGATCATGTCAGGGTCTGAGGTGCCGCTTTCAGCCCGAACCTTTGCGCCCGAGTTGGCTTTACGGAAGGGCCCCAGCACATCGTCCGAGTTATAGCCTTCCCAGCAGAGAATGTTCATCTCGTTACGAGCTGCCAGCGCCGAACTGATCGGACCCATCGCGGCGAGTCCTGCCCCAGCGGCCAGACTCTTATTAAATTGACGTCGTGTAATTTTCATTGTGTCCTCCTTCATGTCACCATGATTTTGGTTCGAATTCAAAACTTTCCACTACTCAGCTTATACATCCAACATCTGAGGTGAAGATAGCGCTTTTTCACTCATCCTGCTTGACGCAACGTTATGAAAACTTGACACTTTTTTTCAACATCGAAAATGATGTCACGGATTTCATAATTTGTAATATCTCAACTCGTATTTTTCCTATAAAATCAGCACCCTAAGGCAATAACTTAAATTTTCGAATGAATTCTTTTTTACCGTCGAAAGTGCTCGCGTCAGCGGCTTCTGGCGTGATCCCCCTAATCGAAGCCAACCATGGAGACCCGGACCTCATCTTCGGGCGTAGCGGGATTCGATCCAAAGACATTGAGAACCCAAATAACGAATTAGCATTGGGGCAATTCTGTCGCCTATTTACAGAAGCCGCGCAACAAACGGGCAACGATAACTTCGGACTACACTTTGGTTCAAATTTTGAACCCCGACGCTTAGGGGCCATTGGGTATGCAGCGATCAGCTCGCCTACTCTTGCAGCCGGGCTACGCAACATGGAAACCCATTTCCCAGCACACCAAGGTCAATCGAGTTTTGGATTGATTCGTGATGACGACATGCTATGGCTAAGTTATCGGGTCAATGACCCACAGATCAATGATCGACGACATGATGCAGAACTATCGATGGGTATGTTTCTTAACATCTTTCGGCACGCGCTAGGCCCAAACTGGTGCCCGCTGGAGATTCGGTTTGAACATGCAAGACCTGAAAATCATCAGGAACATGAAACGCTTTTTGGAGCGCCGGTTCAGTTTGGGCGTCGCACGAACGCTTTAGCATTTCGACCCACTGATCTAGAAATCAGGATGCCGACTGCTGATCCCTACCTCTACTCTATCGTCGAGGCCTTCTTACAGTCTCGCTGTGACCTGCATGACAATCCCGAGACTTTTGCTGAGTCCGTCCGTAATCAGATTAAACTCAATCTCAGTACGACTATTCCGACGGTCGCCGAAATTGCACAGCTTTTCGATTTGAGCGACGATGAATTTCAACATGAACTGAACGCGCACAGGCTTTCGTTCAAGCGTCTCCTACGAAGTGCTCGAGAAGAACTCTCACTGCACTACCTCGATAATTATGATCTGCCTCTGACCGAGGTGGCTATGCTTTTGGGATACTCAGAACTTTCAGCTTTCTCACGGGCCTTTCGCAAATGGACGGGAATAAGTCCACAAAAGTATCGTCAGTCTCACCGAAAATCACCCAAGCCGCATACTGTCTGAATCAGCAGACTGTCCTAGACTACCCTCCGCTCCTCCATCCAAAGTCACACGGAGGTTTGGCCGAGCCCCACTTTGCCGTCTGCTAAGACTGCCTATCCAGGAAATCCTTAAGCGCGTCGAAGTAGTCTGCTGGTTCCTCATAAAACGGAACGTGGGAACTGTTTGGGAAAATGGCGACCTCCGAATTGGGTAACACATTGGCCATTTTCAAGGCACACGCGGGTCCAATCTCATCGTGAGTGCCAGTGACGATTAGGGTCGGCATCTCTAAACGATGCATATCAGGGAGCCGGTTCCAGTCTTTTAGGTTGCCAATGTATAAAAACTCGTTTGGCCCCTGCATGGTTCCGTAAGGCCCCATATTCCAATCATTCACAGAGGCCAACAGCGACTCCGGCCATTCCTTCAGACGACAGACATGCCGGTAGTTCAAAATGGTCACAGCTGCCTGGTATTCCGGATGATCCAGGCTTCCCAGAGCCTCGTGATGCAGCATCATTGCAACCGTTTCACTTCCGAGAGCCTCCCGCATACGATTGAGTTCAGTGGTCAGATGGGGCAAGTCGCCGCAGGTATTCGCCAGGATCAGTGAGCGGATGGCCTCGGGGTAGGTAAGCGCATACTCGATACTTAACCACCCGCCCCAGGACTGGCCCAGAAGATGAACATGGTCCAGACCCAACGCCTTCCGGACTGTCTCAACCTCTTCTACGTATCTTGAAATAGTCCAAAGCGTAGGGTCTTCCGGCCGATCAGAATTCCCGCACCCAAGCTGATCAAACGCAACTACCCGATACCCCTCATCCGCTAACGGAATATGCGGATCTCTCAGGTAGTCACAGGGCAAGCCGGGCCCACCGTTAAGCAGAAACAACACATTGTCTCCCCTACCATAGGAATAGGTGACAATCCGGTAGCCATCCACTTCCACCTCGACTACTTCACCGTCCTGACTCTCTATCATCTTTGCGTTCCCCGGCTTCTCACACAAGACCGAGCATCGTCTGTGCGTCGCTGACCTCAAATTTGCGCGGTGCTTCAACGTTAAGGTGTGTCACAACGCCGTCCTCTGCAACCATCGCGTAACGGATCGACCTCTCCCCAAACCCAGCTCCGCTCATATCGACAGTAAACCCAAGCGCGCGGCTGAGGTCTCCATTACCGTCGGCCACCATGGTGACTTTTCCGTCTGCACCCTGAGCCTTTCCCCAAGCGTCCATGACCCAGGCATCGTTCACTGAAAGACAAATAATTTCATCCACTCCTTTTTCAAAAAACTCAGAGGCTGCGTCAATAAATCCCGGAAGGTGTTTGGCGGAGCAAGTGGGTGTGAATGCGCCAGGTAGCGCAAACAACACGACCTTGCGCCCAGTTAGTAAATCTTTAGAACTTTTAGTTTCGGGGCCTGACTCACCCATGATGTGCACTGTGACTTCAGGGATAGCGTCTCCAACAGCAATACTCATAAAACCCTCCTCCGGCTCTCAATAGGTTTTTGTTTCGTTAATTGCTTAGTTTAGATTGATTGGGGCTATTCAATGTGCAGAGATTGCACCAAGAGCGGCACTTGCC
>JBMUHF010000224.1:0-1739 GCA_050302555.1 Arenicellales bacterium
GACGACATCCGGACGGTGCCACTCACCGTTTTGGTGTCCTGTGATGCATCACGTCGCAACTCGGTCTCAAAAGAGAGCGGCCCATCCAGAGGTATAGCCAGTCCGAAGATCTTCCTCACCTTGGCGACATCATCGGCTTGAAAGCGCGAGTTAAGACTAAAAGTCGTTTTCTTATCAGAGGGATTTACCTGACCATTGATCTGTAACTGCATATCATCGCTGGCACCGTCGAAAACGACAAAGAGTGGTGATCCCGGCTGCGAGGTTCCCACCACATTCACTGAGAGTCTTGCTGGGAGCGCGACTGCCGTTACCAATCCGAACGGGCCGGTAAACTGTCCCAGATCATCTACCGCAAGATTAACCGTGATCGATCCACTGGCAAGGTCCGTGAGGTCCGGCAACTGACCGAAGAATCGACTTGACCGGATTCCCTTCCCGTTGATCTTGCCGTCGACGCCAGAGAGTCGCAGCTGACCCTCCTCGCGCAGCAACTTGGCTCTGCCTGAAAAACCCACGCCTGGATACTGATCCAGCGACCAGTTCAGAACCGGTTCCAGGCGAGCTAATTCAGGAACAGCGACATCAATATCTAGCTCCAGCTCGGCATCGGGGCCTAAAGATGCCACATGGCCGTTCAAACCCAAACGGCCAAAGTCATTTTCGAGCCGCACTGTAACTCCGTTGAGATCCAGGGTGCCAACGGTTCCCTCCAGAATGGCTGAAAGTCCAACCTCCCCGCTGAGCGGTGAATCCAAATAAAAAACTTTCGCGAGCGCCCCCAAATCTCCGGATTGTGCGGTGAACGGCATGTTGAAAACCGCTGACGCGCCCAAGGGTCCAATAACCCCGCGAGCGCTCACATCGATAAGCTCGGAGGTGACGCCAAGCTTAATGTCTCTGACGTCAACCGCTTTTGGCATCCCGACCAGTCGCCCCGCCGCTTGTCCTTTAAAGCCCACGGGCAGGGTTGCGCCGAGCGGCTCGGCAAGCTTGGAAAGGTCCTGGGAATCGATCGTGAACGGCATATCGAATTGAGCCGCTTTTCCAAACGGACCTATGCTGCCGTTGGCCTCTATCGTCGCTGCCTCCGTAATCAACTGGATCTCGAGGTTGCGGACATGCGTATCCCCGGGATGACCGCGGATCTCGCCAGCCGCGACGCCGGTTCCGGTATAGGGAAATTTAATCCCGTAGGACTTTGTGAAATCTCCCAGCTTTTGAGTCTCAGCCTGGGCCGTAAATTCCATCCAGGGTTTTGCGGCGCCGCCCAGTCTCTCTAGGTAGCCATTTGCAGACAGGCTCCCATACTTGCCTGACGCGGTAATCACGACATCGTCGATCCTGAAATTGCCCAGTGAACCGGTCAGGACACCCCGAGCCTGAGCGCTTGCTGCAAACGGCACCCGGCCCTGGTAGAGACCCATGAGTTCGTCGAGTTGCTCTGTTTCGGCAAGCACCTCGAATCGAGTGGAAGGAAGTGGACCACGCTGGCGCGGTGGCACCAGGCTGATCGACCCCGAGGCCGTGAGCCTCAGCAACGCAGACCGGGTCGTCAGGTCAATGTCATCAATACGCAGGTCCGTTCCTGCCCGTCCGCGTATCGTGGCACGCACCTGAGCCGTCCCGCTGGCCAACCCTCTGGCGCGCTCTGTAAGTCCAGGCACAAACATGGCGACGGACTGGGTGAGGTCGCCTGTTACGAGCGAAAGGTTGAGATCGGATGTGCCGCCGTCAAA
>JBMUHF010000225.1:0-5455 GCA_050302555.1 Arenicellales bacterium
AGGATCGCCAGTACCACGGACAGCACGACGACGACACGGCCGTAATCCGCCGTGACGCGCGACAGGCTCCGGGTAAAAGCAAGACCGGGTGACGACGAGAGTTCAGCCTTTTGGGCTGGGCCGAGAATGCAAAGCAGGGCGGGAAATAAAAGAAAAGACACTGCAAACGTGACGATCAGACCAATTGACATCATCCAGCCGAAGTCGATCACCGGTTTGATGCTGCTCAGAACGAGCGACCCAAAGGCGAGGATCGTTGTCAGCGCCGTATAGAGACAAGGCCAGAACATCTTCTGCATAGTCATCAAAACGCGAGGCTGATGTGATATCTCGGGATGATCCCGGGCAAGTTGGCGATATCGGACAACGAGGTGCACATTCATCGACATCGTCAGGATCAGCATCAGTGAGATAAAGTTTGAAGAGATCACCGTGACCTGCCAGCCCAACAGGCCCAACAGGCCCACCATGGTCAACCCGGCATGAAAACAGCTCGCAAGCGGCAAGGCCACCCAGCGCGCTGACCGGAAAATAATGGTCAGCATCACCACCAGAAAAATCAACACCCCCAGACCGAAGGTCACCAGATCATTGCCGATAAAGGTGATCATGTCGTCGGCAATCATCGATACCCCGCCAAGCACCAGATAGCCCGAATCCCGGTGGCGCTCCATCACATCGCGGACCGCCACTATGGTGTCATGCCTCCGTTGATCGACCTGGCGTTTTTCCAGCGGGTATTGCGACTCCACCTGAATAAGACGGGTTTGTTCTGCTTCACTGGCATTGCCTGTACGGGCCCGCTGCGTCAACATGCGCCGCTCGGCCTGCAAGGCATCAAACTGTGGGGCGCCATCGAGATTAAGCTGCAGCGCGGTTGTCCTGCCGTCGGCGCTCACGATCAACTCGGCAAATACTGGACTTGTCGTCAACTCCTGGCGGGCCTTCTCTCGATCAACTTCTGCGTCGCGCAAGGTCCTGTAACTGCCCGCCAGTTCTGTGAGAGACCCCTCGCCCTGCGCAAGTAGCGGCACATCCAGCAGCGAAACTACCGAGGCAATACCGGGGACTTGCTCCAAATCCTTGGCGAGGCGATCTACATGCTCAAGTGTGTCCGGAACAAAAAGTTCCTGATCCGGCACCAGCGCCACCACCAAAAAACTCTTGGACTCATAGCGGTCCGACAGGTCTCGAAAAACTTTCAGGTCGCGATCATTTTCGAGAAGTAGAGAATCTGCTGAAGCGTCCAATCTGAAATCGCGGGCCTGCCAACCGAAAAAAACCAGCACCGCCAGTAAGCCGATAAGTAGAGGCCAAGGTCGCAGCAGAACCCACGTGTTGTAGTGACGCGCTAAAGAATCCATCAGGCTTCTAGCAAATCAGCGACCGTGCGCGCTTGGCCAGCATGATCAAACGCACGGTCTGGGTCAGAAAAAATTAATGCCCCGGCTTCGATGCTCGACCGCTGCATCGTTTCGATAATCGTGCGCACTGTGACTAAGTCTCCGTCAGAATGGTGGACGATAGTGTAAGGGCTATTGGCAGACAAAAAGTCGTCCTCCCCGTTGAAACACCCGCCAAAGCCGTGGGGCAACTCATTTGCCGGCAGACCCTCTAAACAAACTGGTAAGTCAGGAAAGGTTAACCTTAACTTTTCCAGGAAACGCTGACTGGCTGACAGGGTGTCTCCTACATCAATCACCAAGGCATCAAGTTGCTCGCCAAATGCCGCCACCAGCACCTCAAGATCGGGCAACATCGCTTCACGGCAATCCGGGGGAAATTGGACCGGATCGATCGTAGCGATAAACCGAAATTCTGGATCGGTATCCTCAACCCAACACCTCACCCGGTCAGGACTCATCTGGTGAAAGCCATCGGCCGGTATCAGTACGCTGCGCAGGTGATTGGCGTACCAGGACAACTGCCACTCAGGAGGAAGGTCGGCGTCATAAAAGGTGCCTTCCCATGCCTGATAGCACCAGCCACGCGTGCCAATTCTCAATGGATATTGCATTCCTTAAATCCAGAATCAATTCGCCTAAGTCTTTCCTTTAGAATAACCTGAATCCGAGGTTTGGCCGTACGTGCTTCTCACGATCCACGATTCATCGTCATGAGTGAAACTTCCTTTTTAGCTGACGCCCGTGCCGTAATCGCCTGTGAAGGCGAGGCGCTCGCGTCGCTGAGTACACGCCTTGATGAAGAGTTTCCGAAGGCTTGTGAGGCATTGCTGGCGTGCTCAGGCCGTGTGATCGTGACTGGGATGGGCAAATCGGGGCATATTGGCGGCAAGATTGCGGCGACCCTCGCCAGCACCGGCACCCCCGCCTTTTTTGTACATCCTGGTGAGGCAAGTCATGGAGACCTTGGCATGATCACCCCGGGGGACCTGGTACTGGCGATTTCAAATTCCGGGGAGACACCTGAGATTCTCACGATACTGCCAATCATCAAGCGGATGGGTAATACCCTGCTCGCCCTTACCGGTGACCCGAATTCCTCGATCGCGGTAGCAGCAAAGATTTGCCTTGATATCCACGTTGAGCGCGAGGCCTGCCCTCATAATCTTGCGCCCACGGCAAGCACCACTGCAACACTTGCGATGGGTGATGCACTTGCGATCGCCGTGCTAAAAGCGCGCAACTTTGGCGCTGAGGACTTCGCCCGCTCCCATCCTGGGGGCGCGCTGGGCCGGCGTCTTCTGGTGCACGTTGAAGACTTAATGCACACGGGCGAGGCTTTGCCACTCGTTCAGGTAGGCGCGTCGCTTATGAGCGCCCTGGCCGAGATGTCAGCCAAGAACCTCGGTATGGTTGGTATCGTCGACGACCAGGGACTGCTTGCAGGTATTTATACCGATGGCGATCTCAGACGCACCCTCAATCAGGAAATAGATGTTCACAATTGCCAGATCGATACCATCATGGTGCGCTCCCCACATACCATCGCACCCGAGGCGCTTGCCGCTGAAGCGGTGGAGATGATGCAGCGACACTCTATCAACGGATTATTCGCCGTTGACTCCGCTGGCCGTCCTGCTGGCGCACTGAATACTTTGGACCTCATTCGCGCCGGCGTCTTCTGATCCCCATGCGTGCACATATTGAAAGGCTGGTTCTGCTGGGTGTGCTGGGTGCAATGGCGGGGCTTGGCATATGGATGCAGGTGAACCTGCTGGAACCGGCTGAGAATAAAATCGCGGCTCCGTTGACCAATGAGGCGGACTACTATATCCAGAACTTTACGGCCACCGGGCGGGACGAAGCTGGTGTCATCTATGTTCTTAAAGCTGAGCGTCTGGCCCACTTTCCCATCGACAATACCGCCTTGCTCGATAAACCCCATCTCGTTCAATACGAAAAAGGCAAACCGGCGCGACAGGCAACCAGCGAATCGGGTTGGATGGCCGGTGACGGCTCTGAAGTTCTACTGACCGGAAACGTAGAAGTTACCCAGTTTCGAAGTGGCGAGGACGCAGGCAGCGTCACCCGCACCAAGCGCCTGACCGTCCGGCTTGATCGGGGCAGTTAGCATCGGGCAGCAGGCCCGGTTTGCTAAAATCGGTTGATCATGAAGATTTCGATCGCCGTCTTTTCCCTTCTCTTTGTTTTTCTCCAAAGTGCAATTGCGCTTGAGTCAGACCGCAACCAGAGCGTGCTGGTTGAAGCTGACGAAGTGGAGATGGACTTTTCCAGCGGTACCCGCATTTACCGGGGCAATGTCTCTGTCCGTCAGGGCACCATACGGATCATCGCGGACCAGATCGAACTCATCTATAAGGGTGAGCAACTGGATCAGGGTATCGCTACCGGCAACCCTGCCGTCTTCCGCCAGCGGCCAGACGGAAAGGACCATGACATAGTTGGCACCGGCCGGCGGATTGAACTCGACGAAATCAATAATATCGTTACCTTCATCGGTAATGCCCGACTTCGACAGGACCGCGATGCCATCGAAGGCGAACGTATCGTCTACGACATGGCCCGCGACCGAATGGTCGTACGCGGCGAGACCCGCTCAACGAGGGAGGGCGAAGATGCCGATACCACCCTCCCTAAAAAAGACGGGGAACGGCCGCGGATGGTGCTCCAACCCGATGAGATAGGCAGTACTGATTCCAAAACCAGTAATCCTGCTGCCGGGACCAATCCAGAATCGTCAAGATCCAACAGGGCCTATGTAGGTGAGACCGGCGCACCAGTTTTCGCTGCACAAAGCGTGACGGCGGCGTCACTCGGAACCCTAAAAGGCAAATCACCGATCCGGGTGCTGCGTGTTCAGGAAGGCTGGGCTGAGATTAATGCGCCCGGGGGTGTACAAGTCTGGATTTACGGGAAATTTGTCTCCGCCAATGCTGGCATCGCGACCGTAACAGGCTCCAGCGTCAGACTGCGATCGACTCCCTCCACAGACTCCGGGTCTATCGTCCTCGGTGAGGTCAACAAGGGCCAACGTGTGCGGGTCCTTAGGGTCAAGAACGACTGGAAACAAATAGAGGCGCCTGCTGACCTCAAGGTATGGGTTCCCTCGACCCGCCTCCAGCCTGCAGACGACCCGGACCGCTGGGAAAAAGACTGGCGCGCAGCGATTAAAACGCTAGCGGAAGGTTAGGCAACCTCTCCCAATGCGATTGCCGCGGGATACGGATTCATGAGCACACTCACCACTCAAGGTCTGGTCAAGCAGTTTGGTCGAACCACAGTCGTTGACAATGTTGATATCACAGTCAGCGGCGGTGAAGTCGTCGGTCTACTCGGGCCAAACGGCGCTGGGAAAACTACTTGCTTCTATATGATCTGTGGCCTCATCCGCAGAGATGGGGGCACTATTCTGCTCGACGGTGAGGATATCAGCGGGCTTCCCATGCACCAGCGTGCGCGCAAAGGCATCGGATATCTACCCCAGGAGCCCTCCATCTTTCGCCGCCTTACGGTGCGCGATAATCTGCTTGCAGTACTCGAAGCCGTTCCGGGACTCGACCGGGACACCCGACATCAGCGGGTCGACGAAATGCTCGAGAAGTTCGGCATTACCCATAAGGCATCTGACTATGGTTACAGCCTCTCGGGAGGAGAGCGCCGGCGCGTTGAGATCGCCCGGGCCATCGCACTTCAGCCGTCGTTCATGCTACTCGATGAACCCTTTGCCGGAATTGACCCCATCTCAATCATCGACATCCAAAAACTGATCCGTGATCTTCGTGCCATGCAAATTGGCGTACTGATTACCGATCACAATGTCCGCGAAACGCTCGGTATCTGCGACCGCGCATACATCCTGACCGAGGGCCGGGTTCTGACCGAGGGAAATTCAGAACATATTCTCGCTCATGACGAGGTCAGATCGGTCTATCTCGGAACAGGTTTTCGCCTTTAGTCAGCCACACGGTGTCCTAGGTGAAGCAGGCGCTTAATATCCGGCAGGGCCAACGCCTGCAGCTCAGCACCCAGCT
>JBMUHF010000226.1:0-21421 GCA_050302555.1 Arenicellales bacterium
CCACAGCATCCCAGGGAACCCCACTAATGCCGGAAACGGCGGGCTCATCCACCTGAGTCAAAAGATGATGCAGCCCGTGGCCAAATTCATGGAAGAGTGTGACGACATCATCATGCGTTAAGAGCGACGGCTTATCACCAATCGGCGGGATAAAGTTGCAGGTCAGAAAAGCTACCGGATTCTGAATCCCGCTGTCGGGAAGCCGACGCCTGCTGATGCAGTCAGCCATCCAGGCGCCGCCACGTTTGTGTGAGCGCGAATAAAGATCCAGAAAAAAGCACCCGCGCACGGAACCATCGTCATTCAGCAGCTCGAAAAACTGCACGTCGTCATGCCAGGTACTGGCACAGGATGTCTCTCGCACTTTTACCCCGAAAAGTTTCTCCGTAACAAAAAAGAGACCCTCAAGCACTCTGGGTAACGGGAAATATGGTCGGATTTCTTCATCACTAAAGGCATAGAGCGACTGCTTGAGTTTTTCCGAGTAGAACGCGATGTCCCAGGCTTCAAGATTCTGCTCACCATGTTCCGTCAGGGCGAAGCGGCGAAGTGTATCCAGCTCTTCGGTCGCTGCCTCCTTTGCACGCCCAGCAAGCGTTTGGAGAAATTCGCCGACCTCCTGGGCAGAGTCTGCCATCCGGTCCTCCAGCGCGTATTGGGCATAGTCTGCAAATCCCAACAGCGACGCCATCTCGGCGCGAAGCGCCAGAATCTGCACCATGAGAGAGCCGTTATCAAACTGTCCGGCATCAGGACCCGTATCGCTCGCCCGGGTTACGTAGGCTTCATACATCGTTTCCCGCAGTATCCGGTTTTCACAAAACATCATGAACGGAATGTAGGAAGGCGCCTGCAGGGAAAAACGCCAACCAGGCAAAGAGGCGTCTTCGGCCGTCTTGCACGCAAGATCAATGGCGCTTTGCGGCAGACCCTGAAGATCGTTTTCCTCCAGGATATCCAGGCACCAGTGATCAGTGGCATCCAACAGGTTCTGATCGAAACGGTTACACAGCGTCGAGAGTTCACTGACGATCTCGCGAAAGCGCTCGCGGGCATCACCTTCGAGTTCAGCGCCGGACAGACGAAAGTCTCTTAAGGCATTCTTGACGACTTTCTTGCGTGCCGCCGGGAGATCATCAAAGTCAGGGGCATTCGCGATCTTCCGGTAACCCTCATAGAGGTTCAGGTTCTGCCCAACCTCGCTGTGAAACTGACTGAGCTTGGGCAGGCAGGCCTCGACCGCGGCACGGAACGCTGTGTTGTCACGCACGGCGTTCAGGTGCGACACTGGTGCCCAGACCCGCTCGAGGTACTCTTCGATATCCTGCATCTCGCTCGCGACCGACGCCCAGCTGGCCGTTGGGCACTGTGACTCAACGGCCTCGATCTTTGCACGGCTTTGTGCAAGCGCCGCATCGAGCGCACTCTCCACCTGGTCCGCTCCAATCTCGGCAAAGCGCGGCAGACCGGATAAATTCAGCAGGGGATTATCAGAATTCAACGAGTAGGATTCAGTCAAGAGCGCCTCTCTGATTTGGAAAAAGTGTTCCCTAGGACATGGGGCCTTATGAAGACTTTATCAAACGCAAGCGGGTATCAGCCCCACCGCAAAAATGGTTAACGCACGGCGACTGCGGATAAAATGCTCAGGATGAGCACACATTTTGATTTTCTGGTCATCGGCGGGGGCAGCGGCGGCATCGCTGGGGCGCGGCGCGCAGCCCAGTACGGCGCCCGGGTGGCGCTGATAGAGGCAGGACGTCTGGGTGGCACCTGCGTCAATGTAGGCTGTGTTCCCAAGAAAATCATGTGGAATGCCGCTCACTTTGCAGACGCACTCGCAATCTCAGAGGACTACGGCTTTGCGCTACCCGCAACTGAATTCAACTGGGCCGCTTTCAAAGCGGCTCGTGATGCCTACGTCGAACGCCTGAACGGCATCTATCTTCGTAACCTGGATTCCTCCCAGGTCGAAATCTTTCGTGGTTGGGCAACATTTGAATCGCCCGGCCAGGTACGCGTTGGCGATACGCTTTTGAGTGCAGACCATATTCTGATCGCCACCGGCGGTCGGCCGACGGTCCCTGATCTTCCGGGCGCCGACCTTGCCATCACCAGTGACGGTTTCTTCGAGCTCACCGAGCAACCCAAACGTCCACTCATTATCGGCGCGGGCTACATTGCGACAGAACTCGCCGGCATGTTGCACTCACTTGGATCAGAGGTCACTATGGGGCTGCGCAAAGATATTCTGCTGCGTGGGTTTGATGAAGCACTCAGGGAAACCGTCATGGGCGAGATGCGCTCCGCCGGAGTCAGCATCCTGACCGGCATTCAAATCGAGAGTATCGAACGCGAAGACAACGGTCATCTGGCAGTGCGCCATCAGGATGCGACCATCAGCGGATTTGACTGTGTGCTGTTTGCTATCGGCCGGGATCCTGCGACTGACGGCATGGGTCTGGAGAAGACCGGCCTTGAGGTCGACCACGGCGGATTTCTCCCGACTGACGAGTGGCAGGACACTACCCAGCCGGGCATTTATGCAGTGGGCGATGTCACAGGCTGCCAGGCCCTGACCCCGGTAGCCATTGCCGCCGCGCGCCGCTTGTCAGACCGACTGTTCGGTGGACAGAGTCAAGCAAAGCTTGATTACGAAAATATTCCCACCGTAGTGTTTTCCCACCCGCCGATCGGTACCGTCGGACTCACAGAGGAAGAAGCCAAAGAGCGCTTTGGTGATAACGGCGTAAAGGTTTACCAGAATCGTTTTACCGATATGTACTACGCCGTCACACCCCAGCGTGTCCCTACAATCGTGAAACTGGTGGTGACCGGGCCCGATGAGAAAATTGTCGGATGCCATGTGGTTGGGCGGGCTGCCGACGAGATGATTCAGGGCTTTGCTGTGGCGGTGAAAATGGGCGCCACCAAGGCTGACTTTGACAACACCGTTGCTATCCACCCAACCGCTGCCGAAGAACTTGTTACCCTGCGCTAAACAACCTCTGCGCTCACCTGCCGGTGGTTTTACTGTGTTGACCCTCCGCTACAATGCGCAGACTTATTTGAAGAGGTAATAACAGATGGCGTGGTGGGGAAAATTGATCGGCGGCGCACTGGGTTTCATGATGGGGGGACCGCTTGGCGCCATGCTCGGCGGGACGATCGGCCATCAGTTCGACAGCGGTATGTCCGGCTCCAGTCGGATGGGTATCGGCGACAACGAACGAACTCAAGCGGCATTCTTCACCGCAACCTTCTCGGTAATGGGTTACATCGCCAAGGCCGATGGGCGGGTTTCTGAGCACGAAATCCAGGCCGCACGCAGCCTGATGCGCCAGATGCAACTCAATGATGCCCAGCAAACGGCCGCGATTGATCTTTTTCAAAAAGGCAAGGAGGCCGACTTTCCGCTGGATGAGGTGCTACAGCAGTTTCGCAGTGAGTGTCACCGGCGTACCACTCTGCTGCGCATGTTCCTTGAGATTCAGGTCCAGGCCGCCATGGCAGATGGGCGAATGGACCCTGCCGAAAGCCGGGTACTTCGTCACATCGGCGAGATGCTGGGATTCGATGCGCCCCAAATTGAACAACTGATTAACTTTGTCAGTGGCGCCGCGAGCGGGCACGGGCAACAGGTACAGCCAGTTTCCGAGGCCTACCAGATATTGGGTGTGGCCCCGGACGCGAGCGATGCCGAAGTCAAAAAAGCCTATCGACGCCTTACCAACCAGCACCACCCGGACAAACTGGTGGCTAAAGGCATGCCGGAAGAAATGGTCAAACTGGCGAACGAAAAAACCCAGGAAATCCGCAAAGCCTGGGAGCGCATCCGTGATCACCGGACGGCAAAGGCCTGACCGGTCTTGATGCTTCACCGGATCACACCATGAATCTCGCGCGCATGCTGACGCAGCGCGAGTCCGAGCGCCAACCGGTACGTGTCGCCGTCATTGGCTGCGGAAAATTTTCCACTATGTACCTGACACAGGCCCGAACCACGCCCGGTATTCACATCGTCGGGATCGCGGATCTGGACCTTGGCCGAGCACGAGCGAACCTGCAAAGCGCTGGATGGCCGCAATCCCAAAGCGATGCCGCAACCCTTGACGCGGCGATCACCAGTGGGGGCACTTTTCTTGCTGAGGATGCCTTTGCTCTGATCCAGGATGAGCGTATTGATGTCGTCGTGGAAGCGACCGGTATTCCTCACGCCGGCATTCGCCACTGCCAGGCCGCAATTCGCGCAGGTCACCATGTCGTGATGGTCAATGTCGAAGCGGATGTGGTTGCCGGTCCGCTACTGGCGCAGCAGGCGAACGCAGCGGGTGTCGTCTACAGTCTTGCCTGGGGCGATCAGCCAGCCTTGATCTGTGAGCACGTTGACTGGGCCCGGAGCTGCGGCTTTGAAGTCACCGCAGCCGGCAAGGGGACGCGCTATCTGCCCGAGTACCATTCTCTGACGCCGGATACCGTCTGGGAGGTCTTGCGCCAGTATCTGGAAATCGATGATCCAGACAGCATCAACCTGCAGATGTTCAACTCCTTTCTCGATGGCAGTAAATCCGCGATAGAGATGACCGCGGTCTGCAATGCAACGGGGCTCGTACCGCAGGCGCAGGGGCTGAGCTTTCCGCCTTCCTCGCGTTTTGCCCTCGCCGATGTGTGTAAGCCGCAGAAAGACGGTGGCGTCCTGACCTGCGACGGTACCACCGAAGTCGTCTCCTCGTTAAATCGCAATGGAGAACCCGTTGATCACCATCTTGCTATGGGAACCTTTGTTATCGTCAAGCCGAAAAGCGATTACGCCCGGCAGTGCTTTCGTGAGTACCACATGCTGCCAGATCAGAGTGGGCGCTACGGTGCGCTGTACCGTCCGACCCACATGATCGGCCTTGAACTGGGTGTATCCATTGCGTCGGTCGCACTTCGCGGTGAACCCACCGGACAGCCACACTGTTTTTCATCGGATGTAGTCGCGGTTGCCAAGCGCAACCTCAAGGCCGGTGAAACCCTCGATGGCGAAGGTGGTCACTGTGTCTACGGAAAACAGATGCCGGCAGACGCCTCCATGGCAAAAAATGCGCTCACTCTTGGTCTTTCGGGCGGGCTCACGCTGACTCGCGATGTCGACGCAGGTGAGGTACTTTGCGAAGAGGATGTCGCGTTGGATAATACGGATGAGGCCGTGCAGGCCCGAAGAATGATGCGCGCAACCTTTGCATTATGACCACAAACAAACATTCACAAAGCCCTAGGTAGAATCATCATGAGTCACAATGTCTTTATCACTGGCACCACTCGGGGCATCGGCCTCGAACTGACCCGCCAGTTTCTCGATACCGACAGCAAAGTTTTTGCGGGCGCGCGCAATACCGAATCAGATGCCCTACAGTCACTCAAGGCCACGTACGGGGATCAACTACAACTGCTCACGCTGGATGTCACGGATAACACCCAGATTACCAAAGCGGCGGCCACACTCGCGGGGCAACCGCTGAGCCTTCTGATCAATAACGCAGGCCTTTTTCGCTCAAGATCAGACGACGTCGATAGCCTTTCTCACGAAACCTGGCTTCAGGAGTTTCATGTCAATGCCATCGCGCCCTTTATGGTGACCCGGGCATTGCGGGGAAATCTCGCGGCTGCTGATAACGCCCTGGTCGCAATGATTTCAAGCAAGATGGGCAGTATGGCTGATAACACCTCGGGTGGCGCCTACAGTTACCGCTCTAGCAAAGCCGCTCTGAATGCCGTTACCGTCAGTCTTTGCAGTGATCTTGCCGAAGACGGCACCCGTGTCGTGGCCCTGCATCCAGGCTGGGTCCGTACCGACATGGGTGGTGACAGCGCTCCTGTGGATGCTCCAGCTAGCGCCAGTGGTTTGAAAAAAGTCATGCTTGGAATCGACGACGCACAGAACGGACACTTTTTTGACTACAGCGGGGCATCCATTCCGTGGTGAACGGCAAAGCCCGTTATACTGCGGCGCGCTCTGTAGCGGCGATGCTGCTACTGACTGTGATCGGCGGTACACCGCTTCTGGCAGAGAACATTGCACCACAGATCTTACCGCTGGACGAGGAAGATGATGATGTTCTGATCTGTGATGATCTGGATGATGATGGCATTCTAGACCTTCTGGATAACTGTTCTGGGCTGTTTAATCCGCTCCAGACTGACAACAACCGTAACGGCATCGGCGATGACTGCGAAGCCCCACGTCTTAACTGAAAACCGCACCCTGTACTGATATGACCACACACAAGATTGCCCTGCTCGCCGGCGACGGCATCGGCCCGGAGATCATGGCCGAAGCCGTAAAAGTTCTGAGACTCATTGAGGAACGCAACAGCGTTTCATTTGATTTGCAGTCGGCCTTGTTTGGCGCCTGCGCCTGGTTTGAGACGGGAAAATCTTTCCCGAACGACACTATTGCCATCTGCGATAACGCCGATGCGATCCTCAAGGGCACCATCGGTCTCAGTCATGAGGAATCCAAACAGATCCCCGTAGACGAGCAGCCCGAGCGCGGCGGCCTGTTGCCCATGCGGCGGCGATACCAGACCTATGCCAACTTCCGCCCGGTTGCCCTACCGCCTGAACTTGCGCATTTTTCTCCGCTTCGACCCGAGATCATCGGTGACGGAATTGACCTTGTCATTATCCGTGAACTGGTGGGGGGGCTGTATTTTGGCTCCAAGGAAACGGGGGTAAACGATCAGGGGCGGCGCTACGTCCACGAGATGCTGGAGTACGACGAAGACCAGATTCGCCAGGTCCTTGAGGTGGCTTTCAAACTCGCCATGAAGCGCAAGAAGTCACTCACGAACGTCCATAAGAGCAACGTTCTTAAATCCAGCGTGCTCTGGAACGAAGTTCTGGATGAAGTGCATAGCGATTATCCAGAAGTCAGTGTTGACCATATACTGGTGGATGCCGCTGCTACTTACCTGTGCCTCAATCCAACCCGCTTTGACGTCATGGTGATGGAAAACATGTTCGGCGATATTCTGAGCGACCAATGCGGTGGGATTCTAGGCTCCCTGGGCTTGATGCCCTCCGCCTGTGTCGGCCCGGAGCAGTCCTACTACGAACCCTCGCATGGCTCGGCACCCGATATTGCTGGCAAAGGAATTGCCAATCCCTACTCCATGCTGGGCTCTGTCGCTATGATGCTCGAGATGAGTTTCAACATGAGCGCCGAAGCGGGAAATCTATGGAAGGCGATGCAGGGTGTATTCACCGACGGCTACACGACACCCGACCTTGCCCGGCGCGGCGATGCAGAGAAACAGATCAGTACCAGCGAATTCGGCGACCGGGTCGTCTCGGCGCTGGCCAGCTTGCCCAACGCCAGCTAGAGAAAAAATTACTCGGGTTTATCCAAAGGGCGGGACTCGCCATCGGGTGAATCCTGCTGGCGCATTTTCATATTGAGCATACGCATGGCGGCGTTGACGCCGGAAAACACCTGGTTGGCATGCACACCCCGAGTCTTGAATCGACGCCCTCCATCTTCCCAGGTGATAAAACACTCGGTCAGTGCGCTGGTGTGGCCGCCTTTGGGAATCCGGATCTCGAAATCGATGAGTTCCGGAAATTCAAATCCGCCGGGCTCAAGCACTTTTCGCAGGGCCTTGATGAAGGCATCGAACCCCCCGTTACCTGAATCCGAAGACTTGTGGATATCCTCACCAACACGCACTCGAACGCTCGCCGTGGATTCGATGTCAAGACCGCTTGTGATGGAGCAGTTAAGCAGCTCCACCTGCTGGTAATCACCGCTTTCGAGAATATCGGCGATGATGAAGGGTAGATCTTCAGGGGTGATCGTGGCTTTGGTATCGGCGATCTCGACGATTTTCTCCAGCACTTTCGCCTGATGGTCTTCTGAAAGCTCGATTCCGAGGTCTTCAAGGTTTTTCGTCAGTGAGGCTTTGCCGCTCATTTTGCCGAGGGCATAACTGTGCCGACGATCGAAGCGGTCCGGGCTGAGTTCCGTCTGGTAAAGCTGGCCTTTCTGATCCCCATCGGCATGAATGCCGCTGGTCTGAGTAAAAACATCGGTGCCGATAACAGGCGCATTGGCAGCGACCCGCTTGCCCGAAAAGTTTTCGACCATCTGGCTGAGATCGTGCACCTTGGTCTCATCGATGGAAACTTTGACGCCCAGTTTGTCTTTCAGCACCACGGCGACTTCGGCCAGAGATACATTACCGGCTCGCTCACCGAGGCAGTTCAGGGTAGCGTGAATCGCTGCTGCACCAGATTCGACCGCCGCCATAGCGTTGGCTGTAGCAAGCCCATAATCATTATGCGGATGAAAGTCGAAGTCCTGACCTTCAAATCGGCTGCACATGTCTCCCACCGCAACCGAGACATCCGCAGGGCTCATCACGCCAAGCGTATCGGGCAGCATGATATGACGAAGATTCATCCGAGCCAGGGACTCGACCATGCGGTACACATAGTCACGGCTGTCAAGATAACCGTTTGACCAGTCCTCAAGGTATACGTTGACCAGTAGATCATGCTCTAACGCGTACTCCACAGTACGCTCAATATCTTTGAGGTGTGCGTCCAGCGTTTTTCTGAGTTGTTCAGTGCAATGCTTCTCACTGCCTTTGGTTAGCAAATTGAGCACCCGACCCCCAGTACTGACCACCCAGTCAACACTTCGGTGATGATCCGTAAAGCCCAGAACCTCTACCCGATCGAGAGCATCATGCTGTGCGGCCCAGTCGTGAATCCGGGTGACCGCCTCTTTTTCTCCATGGGAGACGCCGGCAGACGCCACTTCGATACGATCAACCTTCAGGCTGTGCAGCAGTGCGCGGGCGATACTCACCTTCTCGTCAGGGGCGAACGAGACCCCCTGGGTCTGCTCACCATCCCGGAGCGTGGTATCCATTAACAGCACGTGCTCTCGCATCAACTTTGTCCCTGCGCGAAACTCAACCTCTTAAAGAACGCGATATTCTATAGGTAAATGATTGTTTAATTGAACTTGTTTCTTGTAAGTCGTGAGTATCGTTGCAGCTGGGACGAAGGCCCTCACCGCCGCACCGGCACGATGAAGCCCCGTCCACTCTTGAGAAAGGTAGCAAAAGGGTCACAGAGGCCGCTACTCGTAGGCGAACTCCCTACCCGACAAATAATCTGGGTGCCTAGAAATCATCTCATTTCGGGTTGTCGACAAAGATCAGGCACCGTGCGTGCACACATCAAAATTGCAGCAACGAGCGTCGGAGATAGGTCGACAGCTCTCGCTGCCGCCTACCAGTTCATCTCGTGCTGAATCATGTCCAATTTGCCGTGCTGGCCCTGACGATAAAAACGGCGCAGTTCGCGGGTCAATCCAACACCATCTTGGGCCGTCAGGTAGCGTCGATTCAACTGGCGGCAATAGTGACCAGCATAAAAATTCGCCACCTCGTAGCGTTCCCGATCTTCGTTATCCAGGCCACTTTCAAAAGACACATTGTCAAACAGCCATGAGCACAAGTCTGTGCCGCTTGAACGGTCGGCGTCTTGATTAAGCGCCACCAGACCAATGAACTTGTCGATCTCTGCCTGCAGTTCCAACTCAAACTGGGTGAGCTCTCTTTCAAATCCAGCGCGCCAGGCGAGATACAGAAAATGACTAACCCCTTCGACGGCCTGACAGAAGGCCTCGGTCCGTTGGCTGCCGCCCGCGGTAGATCGACCGCTGAGCACCTGCAGCACTTCCGGTGCGAGATACAAAGACATCGCCATCTCTTCCGAAGACTCACACAGCAGTAATTTTTCCGGACAATCGGGTCTTATGTCCTCACCCTGAAGCGCCATCACCAGCTTGCGGTCAGTGATGAGAAAGTCCATCACATCGTACTCAACCTCGATTTCATATACCCGTTGCAGCCATTGCTGCAGCCAGGGCAGCGAGCGCATTCAGTGCGCCAGGGCGCTGGCGGGACCCGTATGAATGCCGGCCTCCTGCAGCCGGTGCGCACAACTGACGCTGCCGGTCTGGCGCCAGCGCTCGTATAGTGCAAGCAGGTTCTCATTCCTGTCGAGATCTTGCTCGAAGGCCCGGGCCATTGCGCGTGCCAGCAAGGCAAACTTTGTCCCCAATTCCATAAAGACAGTTCCCGCCTGTTCGCCAGCACGGTCGCATGCAACCGACAGATGCTCATAGGCATTGCCACCGATAGCAATGTAATACTCAACGTTGACCGGCTTGCGCCGGAGGCTATGCCGGAATACCCCAGCGATAAACATCGCAACATCGCCAACCCGGCGCAGCCCGACCGCCTGTTCGATCCGCGACCTTGCAGACAGCGCTTCACCATAGACCAGCGCAAGCGGGCGCAGCCCCAGCCCTTCGGGCGTGTGTTCGAAAAAGTGGTCGGTCCTGGAATAAAAAGTCAGCAGATTGACGAGATACGCCTGCGTCTCTTCCGACACATCAATGTCCACATCGGTAATGGCATCGGTGACCTGCTGGCGAAAGTAGTCTTTTACAGAAGTACAGTTAACAACGGTCTGCGGCTTTCCAGGATCTGGCATACACTTTCTCCGTCAGGTTCGGCAAACTTGCTTACGACCTATTCTTGGCGAGAACAATGCACAGGCAAAGTTAGCACTCAAGAGTTATGGCTGCTGGATTTCGCCCGAATCGACTTGCGGCAAATGGAACCGGACTGAACACTTCTAACGATGTCACCTAAGCGTCAACGGCTGGTCGTGATGCATTGCGATATCGTCGAGTTTTCACGCTTGACGTCTCAGGATGAAGACGCCACCTTTCATGCGGTGCGAGAAGGATTCACGCGGGCTACCTTGCTGGTATCCGACCATGGTGGCGAAGTCATTAACACAGCAGGTGACAGTCTGCTGGCTGTTTTTCCAACGGCGCTTGCTGCAGCGCGCACGGCACTTGGTCTGCAGCAGTATTTCGCGCTGACGAATCGGAAACTGCCCGAGACCGAGCGTCTGCGCGCACGGATCGGCATTCATCAGGGCGCAATCGTCGTTCAGGGTGATCAGGCATTTGGCAATGATGTCAATATTGCTGCTCGTCTTCAGGAGGCTGCGCCACCGGCGGGGATATGCGTCTCAAAGAGTGTGCGCGATGCCATCGATAAGAACTTGGAATTCGAATTCAAGTCCATCGGTGTCCGGGCTCTTCGTCATATCGCTGAACCTGTCAGTGCGTTTTTGCTTCTGAGCGGGCACGAAGTGCTGAATTCGGGCAGCGAAACCGTCCAAGAGATCCGCCCGCGACTTCTGGTGCTTCCCTTTGCAGCTTCTGCTCACGATCCCGCCCTTAGCGATCTCGGCGAAGCACTCACGGTGGACCTTATTGGCGCGCTGTCCCGTTTTCGCCAGCTGTTTGTCTTTGCGGCTCACACAGCGCTTTCACACAACACCGATGACCGCGATCAAAGACTTGCGGGGCAGTGGCTCAACGCGCGCTTTGTGGTGGATGCCGTCCTCCGGCGGCACCACGACGAACTTCGCTTGGTCATCAATCTCATCGAGATGCCACAGCGGCACTACCTCTGGTCCGAGCACTATGACCTCAAGGAGCAGGCCCTTGCCAGGGCTCAGGATGCAATCACACGCCGAATCGTGACAACGCTCGTTGGCAATATCGAGCACCGCGCGCGTCTCACGCCATCCGTCGGCCCGGCTTCTTTGGACTACGACGCTATTATTCGAGCGCGCCATCTCGTGTATCGGATGCGCACACCAGCAGACATTGATGAGGCCAAAGCACTTTTCGAGAAACTGTGCGAAACACATTTCACATTTGCTTTTACATATACAGGACTTGCCCTTTCGCACCTTGCACAGTTTCTGATGGGTTGGGCATCGCATCCATCGGAGACCCTTAATCAGGCGGCGCACGCAGCGCGGCTCGCACTTGAACTTGACCCCGCTGACAGCGGGGCGCACGCCGCATTCGGGGTGACCCAGATCTGGCAACGGGATCATGGCCGTGCAATGAATCACCTCAACCACGCCGTCGAACTCAATCCCAATGACGCCGACGTAACCGCAGCAAGGGCGCTGGGCCTTATTTTCCGGGGCAAACCCCTGGCGGCATTCACTGCATTAGAGAACGCGCTTGAAGCAAACCCTTTTGCCCCGGCCTGGTACTTCTGGGGTCTTGCAATCAGCTGCTACAACAGCGGGCAATACCGCAATGCGATTGATGCGCTCCAGTGCATTGCCGTCCTGAACCGCTTTCACCGACGCTTGCTCGCGGCGAGTTACGCACAGCTCGGCAACACCGCCAAGGCTATCCAGGAGCGCGATCGGGTAATGGCTGAAGTGCCGGCCTACTCGGTAGAAGACACCCGGGATTCACAACCCTATGAGCACCCCGCTCATGTGGATCCCTTTATCGAAGGACTCGTGGCGGCCGGGTTTCCGGCACCGCAGCAGAATCCGACCTGATTTACCCATAAAAAAAGGGGGCACAATGTGCCCCCTTCAAAACAGTCTTGTCAGAGCTCTATGCGGATCTCTTGTTATAAGCCCACCACAAAATACCAAGGGCGACCAGTCCGACCAAGCCCTGGCTACCAAGCGCATCAACAAACCCAATAACACTTCCGAGTACGTCTACTGGCAGGAACGGTACTGCGCCAGTGCCGTCGCCAAACAGAACTTGAAGGACGACGCCCAATGCGATGATTGAAATACCCAACTCAGCCAACGCTCCAACCCAACGTCTAATACTATCTAGAAAGTGCATAATGAGATTAGCTCCATGCGGTTTAGGGACCAATATTGTACCGTTTTTTGGCCTAGTCTAGAAAAATGAATTGGGTTTTAGCAAAGAGTTAAAAAAACGCTTAATTTTGGGTGCATTTAACAGTAGAAGCATAAGAACATTTCCAAACTTAAACTGCAGCACAGTTAACGTTTCTCTAGGAAGTCATCAGTGCATTTACCAGTTCTTTTGCACCGTCACGAACAGGATCCACTGCCAGGCGGCCTGTCTCATCCTGTATTGCTGCTGTAGCACGAGCCGCTGCCTCTGCATCAAGGTGTGCAGTGTTTACAGCGATACCCACCGTAACCGGCCGGGCAAAGGTTCCGCACGCGGAAGCAATGTCCTCATAGAGTGCGATGATGTCGTTGAGCGGCGGCACTGCAACCGGTTCACCCACCGTATCAAGATGAGTCATCCCCGCACGATGACACAGCACCAAATGTGTCGGACAGGAGCCGCGCATCAGCGGCAAGGTTGAAGAACTGCCCGGATGCACAATCGAGCCCTGTCCCTCTACCAGCGCGAGCTCAGCATCACCCGCTTCCATCACGATTTTCTCTACAGCGCCGCAGGCGTAATCCACCCGGATGGCATCAAGCGGTATCCCTTTACCGCTGACCAAAATACCGATTTGCCCGGTTGCAAGAAACTCGGCCCGAACGCCCTCATCAAGCGCTGCCCGCCAGATTTCAAGCCCCGCGGTCATTTTACCCACTGCCATATCTGTGCCCACCAACAGCGCACGGCGATTCTTAAGTCCTGCGGCCCGGGCCCAGGCGATACCAAGATCCTGTGGCTCGCGGCGGATATCCCAGATCCACTGGCCTGGGGCCAGATCAGGGTAACGGGGGCCTAGATGCTCATGCAGGCCATTGACAACGCTCATCCCGGCGGCCACAGCCTTATCGACTTCTGCGACCATCTCCGAGGGGAGGCGGCCTCCTGAAGGTGCCATGCCCAAAATAAGGACTTCCCCGCCCGCAGCAACAGCCTCATCCACCGACGCCAGCACCGGAACATCGGGACCGAAATCAACCAGATCCCGGGTGCTCGAACCGCTATGGTTGAAATCAATCGCACAAGCCACTGGATTACGGGAATACCGCAGCACAGCATGGCCCATCTTTCCATTCAGTTTGTCGATCTGTTCAAAAAAATGAATCGCCAGTTTCTGATCAGGCTTTAGCATGTCAGTAACACTCCGTGTCCCGGCTGATCCGCCTGGACCGAAACGACACCAGCATTCATCTGCAGTCCGCTCGCCGGATCCGGCAAAAGGTTAAGGTGAGAATCAAGATCAATATGATCAAACAGTGCTGCGAGCGATGCGCCTGCACCAATGGCCACTGACGACTCTCCCATGCACCCGATCATGGTTTTCAGGCCATGCGCACGCGCGGCCGCGACGATGCGTAACGCTTCCGTGATGCCGCCACACTTCATCAGTTTAAGGTTCACCCCATCCACACAATGCGCAAGCCGCGCCACATCCGATGAAAAATTACAGGACTCATCAATAAAGACGGGAAGTGCCCGGTCCGCAAACAAGGCTGGCAAGTCTTCATCAGCATCATAGTGCAGCGGCTGCTCAACATAATCACAGCCCCGTTCCTTGAGCCAAGCCATCATGTGTTGTGCGCCGGCGAGATTCCAGCCACCATTGGCGTCCACCCGCAGTGACACACCCAATCCATTCGCTGCCTCCTGCACCGCGGCAAACATGTCGCAATCGGCATCGAGTCCGTCCGGACTCCCGAGTTTTATCTTGAGATAACGAGCCCCCGTGCGGCTGACCACCTCGGGCACCCTTTCCTTCACGACCTCCGGCGGCAGGATTCCGATAGTCACCGAAGTGGGAACGCCGTTGTGCGGCAAACCGAGCAGACGGTAGAGCGGCTGACCAGCGCCTCGTGCCAGACAGTCCCATAGCGCCACATCCACAGCGGCCCAGGCACAGGGTGCCACCCCGTTCTCACGGGCCAGTTTCCAGCCCACGAAGGGGTTTTCCAGGGCCTCGGGATGGGACTCCAGAAAACGGCGGATCTGATTCTCGCAGGCCTCAGCCGTATCAGCACCGGTGAGGCCGCCCGGAGCTGCCTCCCCGAGACCCGATACACCATCACGGGTGATCGTGACAATAAGATTAACCGACCCGGCGCTTTCGCCCCGGCTGATGCGAAGTGGATAGCGCTTTTTCAGGCTAACGTGTTGGTAATCGATATCCAGAAGTCGTTCCTCCCAAAGATGGCCCTGCCCAGATTCTCCAATGGCAAGTCGTGGATATTAGAGCGCCGGCGACACAAAAAAAACCCCGCCAGCCCCTCTGTCACAGATACGCTTTTCGATCAGCCGGGGTCTTCTTGAAAAAGATCAGTTACTGAACCCGCACAGACAGATTTCCAACACCCTCAATTTCGCCGAGCAACTCATCACCGCGCTGGACGGGTCCCACCCCGGAAGGTGTTCCGGTAAAGATGAGATCTCCCGGACAGAGCAGAAAATACCGGGACAGCTCGCTGATGATTTCCGCCACTTTCCAGATCATCTGGGAGAGATCCCCTGACTGGGTTAATGCGCCGTTCTTTCTAAGGCGGATTGCCCCGGTCTGCGGATGACCAATACGCTCGGTGGCAGCAATGGCCGAGCATGGTGCTGACTGCTCAAAAGCCTTACCAATCTCCCAGGGACGTCCCTGGCGCTTCATCTCACCCTGCAAATCGCGTCGCGTCATATCAAGACCCACCGCATAACCGAATACGCAGTCCAGCGCCGTTTCTGGAGCAATTTCACTGCCGCCTGATTTAAGACCCACAACAAGCTCGATTTCGTGCTGCACATCCTTACTCAGCGAGGGGTAAGTAAAGGCATCATCGAGCAGAAGATTGTCCGGATTTTTCTGAAAGAAAAACGGCGCCTCACGATCCGGATCGTGCCCCATCTCCACTGCATGTGCGGCGTAGTTGCGCCCAACGCAATAAATCCGGTGCACCGGAAAAACGTCCTGTGAATCCACCACCGGCAGACCAACTGGACCGGGCGCATTTACAGCTTTAGAGACACTCTCAGTCATTAATTCTTACCTTCTTCTTCAAGACTCCTCGACCATCAATCAACACGATTGAGCCGGCAGCGTGAGGCGATTTTACCGATCTGCAAGCGTTCAGGCCCTGAGACAACAACGACATGGTAGCAATCCGGACGTCCGATCCGATAGGATAGATTCCGACACCGCCTCCACGAGCATCCTGTTGTGACAGCGATACCCCCGATTCTTGCGATTGATCAGGGTACCACCAGTTCCCGCGCTATCGTTTTTAATGATAAAGGCAAGGCGCTGCATGTTGCCCGCCAGGAGTTCCCCCAGCAGTATCCAGCAGATGGCTGGGTTGAGCATGATCCCGAGGCAATCTGGTCGTCAGTCCTGTCCGTGACGCGCAAAGTCCTGTCGCAAACTGATCAGCCGCCGGCCGCCATTGGCATTACCAATCAGCGCGAGACAGCCGTCATCTGGGACCGCACCAGCGGGCAGTCGATCTGCAACGCGATTGTCTGGCAGGATCGCCGCACCGCCGATGTGTGCGAGACCCTGCGCAACGAGGGTCACGAGGCAGATATGACGGCGCGGACCGGACTCCTGTTGGATCCGTATTTTTCAGCAAGCAAGATTGCCTGGATGCTTGATCATGTAGACGGCGCAAGAGCGCGTGCCGTGGCTGGTGATCTGGCCTTTGGCACGATCGACACTTTTTTACTTTGGCGCCTAACAGGCGGCCGGGTGCATGCCACAGATGCCAGCAATGCCTCGCGCACCGCGCTTTTTAATATCCACAAGCAGTGTTGGGACGCCGAGTTATTGAGATACTTCGATGTCCCTGAAGCGATCCTGCCACAAGTTTTGGATACCGCCGATCACTTCGGCACTACGGACCCTGAAGTACTTGGGGCCTCCATCAGGGTGGGTGCACTGGTGGGCGATCAACAGGCTGCACTGGTGGGCCAAGGCTGCCTTCAACCCGGTATGCTCAAAAGCACCTATGGCACCGGCTGTTTTGCGATGCTGAACACGGGGGGCAAAGCCCACGAATCGCGCCACCGTCTGCTGACGACTGTAGGTTACCGCCTCAATGGAAAAACTACTTACGCCCTCGAGGGCTCGATCTTCATGGCAGGTGCAAGTGTCCAGTGGCTGAGAGACGCCCTGGGTCTGCTTGATTCTGCCGAGCAGACCGCAGCACTCGCTGCCAGCCTTGAATCGAACGATGGCGTTTATCTGGTACCCGCCTTTACGGGACTGGGCGCACCCCACTGGAATCCCCATGCCCGAGGCACCCTGCTGGGCATGACCCGCGCCACCGGGCCCGCCCACATTGCACGTGCCGCCCTGGAAGCCGTGTGCTACCAGAGTGCTGAACTTCTGGAGGCAATGGCTGACGACGTTGGCAAGGACGTCACGACACTTCGGGTAGACGGGGGGATGGTGCGCAACGACTGGCTAACCCAGTACCTCGCCGACATCACCAAAACACCTGTGGAGCGTCCTGCGCTTTTGGAGACAACTGCACTTGGGGCCGCGCGCCTTGCCGGCCTACAGGCCGGCGTCTTTAACGATCTGGCCGATTTACAAGACGCCTGGGTGGCAGACCAAGCCTTTATCCCCTCAATGGATGAAAGCAAACGCCAGTCTCGGCTTAGCACCTGGCGGCGTGCCGTCAAAGTGACAATCGATTTTGCAAAAGATTCGGGTAAAGGATAGACCCAAGCCGCGGGCAACATCCCAAATGGGGTTCAGGTCCCGGCATCGGCCAGAATGAGATCCGAGGCTTTCTCAGCAATCATCACCGCCGGCGCGTGCGTGTTGCCGGAGACCAGTGTGGGCATGATGGAGCAGTCCACCACTCGAAGCCCTGATACGCCCCGCACATTGAGAGCGGCATCCACCACGGCCGCATCATCCAGCCCCATCCGACAGGTGCCCGATGGATGAAAGATTGTTACACCAGTATCTCGCGCAAATTCCAGCAACTCTTCATCTGACTGCAATTGCTGTCCCGGTTTGTATTCGTCCACGATGTACTTTGACAGGGCCGGTTGCGCAGCAATCTGGCGTGTCACCCGGAGTGCGTCGACCACGGTTCTGCAGTCATTTTCCGTTGAAAGGTATCCGGGGTGGATCTCCGGGCGCGCCAGTGGATCGGCACTGTTAATCGAGAGGTGACCGCGACTGGTGGGCCGCAGTTGACAGACCGAGGAAGTAAACCCGGGGAAATCATGCAGAGGGGCGCCCGGCAGATCAGCCGAAAGCGCTGCGAAGTGAAACTGGATATCGGGCCGATCAAGATCAGACCGGGTCCTCAGGAATGCGCCCGCCTGATTAATGCCGACCGCCATCGGGCCTGAGCGCTGGAAAACATACTGCATACCCATTCGCATCTTTCGCCAGAGGCTGCGCATGTCGTCATTGGTGGTGAGCGGCTGGTTGCAGCGGTGGATGACCCGCACCTGAAGATGATCCTGAAGGTTCTGGCCGACCGCCGCGCGATCGCAAAGCACGTCGATTCCGTGGCGTTTCAAGATCTTCGCATCGCCGATACCAGAAAGTTGCAACAGTTGAGGTGACTGCAGTGCACCAGCACTCAGGATCACCTCACGCCGGACAGCCACAGTCTTTTCCCGCCCTCCCTGGCGAAACACCACGGCATCCGCCCGGGAACCTGAGAATCCCACGCGGCAGACATGAGCGTCTGTCTCTATAGAGAGGTTGGGACGAGCTTTTACAGGCTTTAAGTATCCGGTGGCGCTGGAACAGCGTCTGCCCTGCCAGGTGGTCAGCTGATATGGCCCGGCGCCTTCCTGACTTTCACCGTTGAAATCGGGATTCGCGGGATAGCCCGCCTCCACACAGGCGTCGATAAAGGCGCGGGCCAGTGTATTCGGGTTACCGACATCGGACACCCCCTGGGGGCCATCTTCACCGTGAAAGGCGTCTTTTCCTCGTTCGTTTCTTTCGGAGCGGATGAAGTACGGCAGCACATCCTGCCACGACCAACCTGGATTCCCGAGTGCTGCCCAATGCTCGTAGTCTTCGGGCTGGCCGCGCACGTAGATCAGGCCGTTAATCGCGCTGGAACCGCCCAGCACTTTGCCGCGCGGCCAGTAGATTGATCGCCCATTCATCCCGGGGTCGGGTTCAGTGTCGTAGCGCCAGTTGTACCTCGGGTGAAACATCGTCTTCGCATACCCGATCGGGATGTGCAGCCACGGATAGCGGTCCCGAGGTCCTGCTTCCAGCAGCAATACCCGATGCCTGCCGGTAGCCGAAAGGCGATTGGCAAGCACACAACCAGCCGATCCTGCGCCCACAATGACGTAATCGAACTCCATCTCTTCAGCAGATCCGATGCCGAAACTTAACAGACACTTGTAGGTATCCGTTGTTCCTCATAGCGTAATATGACTTCGCATTTGCACAATTATCGATCTTCTTCTATAAGGCTGTAATTCATCAAATACTATCAGGAGAGATCATTGAATACCTTGCCCCCTGATTTTCTGGTTCATGATGACCGCGACGCCGTGGGTGTTGTTGTGGTTGAGGGTGTTGCGGCGGGAGACGATCTTTCTGGCTGGATCATGGATTGTGACAAGACCATCAGCCTTGCCGTTAACGACCCGATCCCTCTTGGACACAAATTTGCCCTGCGGGATATCCGTAACGGCGAGTCGATCATCAAATATGGCGAGAATATCGGCCACGCCGTGACCGATATCCCCAAGGGCGATCACGTCCACGTACATAACGTTAAAACCAGTAAGTGGTGAATCATGAGTGACCTTAGTTTCTTTGGATACCGACGGGAAAACGGACGTGTCGGGATCCGCAATCATGTGGTGATTCTGCCGCTCGATGATCTCTCCAACGCCGCCTGTGAAGCGGTCGCCAATAACATCAAGGGGGCACTTGCGCTGCCACACCATTACGGTCGACTGCAGTTCGGCGAGGACCTGGAACTGCATTTTCGAACCCTGATTGGCGCTGGCGCCAATCCGAACGTCGCAGCCGTTGTGGTGATTGGTATTGAGCCCGGGTGGACTGCCCGGGTTGTCGACGGGATCGCCAAAACCGGCAAGCCGGTCCAGGGGTTCGCGATCGAGCAACACGGCGATATCGAGACTATCGCCAATGCCAGTCGCACGGCAAAGGATTTTCTGCACGCGGCTTCCGAACTGACGCGAGAACAGTGTCCCATCTCCGATCTTTGGGTCTCTCACAAGTGCGGTGAGTCCGACACGACTTCCGGCATGGGCGCCAATCCTACCGTCGGCAACTTCATCGACAAAACCGATGTGATGGGCGTAACCAACTGTTTTGGCGAAACCTCCGAGATCACCGGTGCGGAACACCTGTGCCGGGAGCGCGCCGTCAACAAAGAGATCGGGGACAAGTGGTTCGCGACCTGGCAAGCTTACATGGACGAGGTCATTGAGCCCCACAAGACCAGCGATCTCTCAGAAAGTCAGCCGACCAAGGGCAATATCGAGGGTGGGCTGACTACCATTGAAGAAAAAGCCATGGGTAACTTGCAGAAAATTGGCAAGAATGCCCGCTACATCGATGTGCTGGCGCCTGCCGAAACGCCAGAGAAAGGTCCGGGACTGTATTTTATGGATACCTCTTCGGCAGCAGCCGAATGCGTGACTCTACAGGCGGCCGGAGGATTTGCCGTACACATCTTCCCGACTGGCCAAGGCAACATCATCGGCAATCCGATCGAGCCCGTCATTAAGGTCACGGCAAACCCGCGGACCGTGCGGACCATGGGTGAGCATGTGGACCTTGATGTATCCGGCCTGCTGCGCCGGGAGATGAACCTTGATCAGGCCGGGGATGCGCTCATTGATATGGTGGTGCGCACCTGTAACGGACGCCTCACGGCGGCAGAAGTCTTAGGCCATCGCGAATTCGTGATGACCAAACTGTACCGAAGTGCCTGAACACAATAATGCAGTCGAAGAGGAAATGAGTTGAACCATTCGACATATGCCTGTTTGTAACCAGCGTCCCAACTGATTTATAAAAAATAGATACGGTAGACGCACGCCCTACTTAAGCTTTTCTCAATCCAACAATACCGATCTTGGAATTTACAATTGAAATATCTTAAAAAAGCATCAAAGTCACCTGCCAGCGGCGAAGACGATGCACGCCGAATCGTCCAGGATATGCTTGCCGAAATAGAAACTATCGGTGAGCAAAAAGTGCGCGAGTATGCTGAACAACTCGACCAGTGGACTGGCGACATCATCGTCTCGGCCGACGAAATCAAAGCCGCCGGTGAGAGTCTGTCGCAGCGGGCTCGGGACGATATCCAATTTGCCTATGAACGAGTCGAAAAGTTTGCAAAAGCGCAACTTCAGAGCATGGCCGAGTTCGAGACGGAGTTATCTCCCGGGCTTATTGCAGGGCAGCGCCTGATTCCGGTACAGACAGCCGGATGCTATATCCCGGGCGGGCGGTATGCGCACATCGCCTCCGCCGTGATGAGTGTCACCACAGCGAAGGTTGCCGGTGTCCAGCATATCATCGCCTGTTCTCCGACACGAGGCGACGAGGGAGTGCATCCATCGATTCTTTACACTGCCGACCTTGCC
>JBMUHF010000227.1:0-1089 GCA_050302555.1 Arenicellales bacterium
GCTAACTATGACCGAACAAACCCCAACCCCCAAGACCAGGCCCAGAGTTCTCTCTGTCTCGATTAACGACCTGAGGACCCTCCGCGCAGCATTTATGCCGTTTCTTAAAAGCGCTGGTCTTTTTGTTCCGACGCACAACGAGTACGGGATGGGAGATGAGGTCTTCCTTGTGGTCAAACTTCTGGGTGAAGAACAGTATGCGCTGGCCGCTACCGTGGCCTGGTTAACTCCCGCGGGTGCTCAGGGCAGTAGAACCAAGGGCGTTGGTGTTCATTTTAAGGGTCCCGACGGTTCCAAACTTAAAGAACGCATTGAAGAGCTTATTTCTGGCGCCGGTCAGTCCGCTGCCGCCAGCCATACCCTTTAGTTAGACCTCTCGATACAGCCTTAGACACTCGCTCATGTTGGTTGATTCTCATTGTCACATTGATTTCCCCGAGCTCGTCGATGACTTTCCAGGTGTATTGGCGCGGGCCCGTGATTCTGGCGTGGGCCATCTTCTTTGCGTCTCGGTCAATCTCCAGGACTTCCCGGCAATGCTGGAACTCGCCAACCGATCAGAGAATATCTCCGCAAGCGTCGGGGTTCACCCCAATACACCGCTGGAGGTCACGGAAGAACCTTCCGTGGATACCCTTGCCGCACTGGCCGACAATCCTAAGATAGTTGCGATCGGAGAAACCGGATTGGACTATTACCGGACAAGTTGTGACGCCGATAGGCAGCGGGAACGTTTCGCTCGGCACATCAGGGCTGCTCGTTGCGTCGAAAAGCCCTTAATCGTCCATACGCGAAGCGCTTCAGGAGAGACCATTGAACTGATGAAAAGCGAAAAAGCCAGAGGTGCCGGGGGCGTTATGCATTGTTTTGCGGAGGACTGGGATACGGCTAAAGCCGCACTAGATGAAGGTTTCTATATCTCCTTTTCCGGGATCGTGACATTCAAGAGTGCTCAGACGCTACGCGATGTCGCTAAGAAAGTGCCTCTCGACCGCATCCTCGTAGAAACCGATGCGCCTTACCTTGCACCTGTACCATTCCGCGGAAAGACGAACGAGCCCGCGTATGTTAAGCATACGGCCGAGTGCC
>JBMUHF010000228.1:0-11726 GCA_050302555.1 Arenicellales bacterium
ATGATGTTGTCTGCGTCGATAATTTCTATACGGGCGATAAACGCAACATCACCCACCTGCTTAGCCAGCATAATTTCGAGCTGATCCGGCACGACGTCACTTTCCCGCTTTATCTCGAGGTCGATCAAATCTACAACCTGGCCTGTCCGGCGTCCCCGATTCACTATCAGCGTGACCCCGTTCAGACGACCAAGACAAGCGTGCACGGGGCGATCAACATGCTGGGTCTTGCTAAACGGACCGGTGCAAGAATCCTGCAGGCTTCTACCAGTGAAGTCTATGGTGATCCGGAAATACACCCGCAGGATGAAAGTTACTGGGGCAGGGTAAATCCAGTCGGGGTGCGATCCTGTTACGATGAGGGTAAACGCTGCGCGGAAACACTGTTCTTCGATTACTGGCGTCAGCACCGTGTAGAGATCAAGGTCGCCCGAATCTTCAATACCTATGGGCCACGGATGCATCCCGATGACGGCAGGGTGGTGTCGAACTTCATCGTGCAGGCCCTTCGTGAACAGCCCCTGACCATCTATGGTGATGGCTCCCAGACTCGGTCGTTTTGCTACGTGGACGATCTCGTTGAAGGGCTGATCCGGCTAATGGAATCGGAGGCGAGCTTCACGGGCCCGGTCAACCTGGGTAACCCGGGAGAATTCTCGATGCTGGCCCTGGCCGACGCTGTCATGCGGGCAACGGGGTCCGTGTCTACTACCGTATTCAAGCCCCTACCTCAGGACGATCCTCTCCAGCGTAAACCGGATATCAGTCTTGCCAGAAAGGCGCTGGAATGGAAGCCAAAAATCGAACTTCAAGAGGGCCTCAGTAGAACGGTTGAGTACTTCAGAGATGTTGTTTCGAATTAATGCTAGGCCACCTTATGATAACCATTCTATAAGATATTGAAAAAACAGTATATTTAGAATAATTCTGCAGGCTCATCTTATGAGCCTGACTCGGTCCACAATGTTCCCAGATTCACTTGAATAGGGGTAACGCGTGCAGGATTTACTTAATTTTCTCTCATGGCTTGGACTGACCCTCGTCTCGGCAGCAGGATTCAGTTTAGGCGGTGGTATTTATCTTGAACGACTGAATGGCCTTGAAGTAATAGCGCTCGGCCTGTGTATAAGTATCGTTGCCGGGAGTGGCGCATTCCTAATATTTCGTCTCCTTGCCCGGTGGGTCAGGCGTTTGTCGCTTCGACGGATACAATCCGGGTTTTTCCCGGAGGAATGCCGTGCCCAAGTCAGGCTATAGAGAACGCCTAAGTACGTGGCTGGAAAGACCTGTCGTACAGTGGGCGATCACTTTCCTTATCGTAGTCAACGGGGTGATTCTCGGCATTCAGGCTTCAGACTCCACAGTCGAATACTTTGGAGAGGGTCTCAATGTGCTGGATCAGTTGATCTTGGCCGTCTTTGTCCTTGAGATCTTATTAAAACTAATCGCTCAAGGGCGGGACTTTTTTCGAAACCGCTGGAATCTTTTTGACTTCTTCGTAGTGGCGATCGCACTGGTTCCCGCTAGCGGTCCCTTTGCGGTGCTCCGGGTATTGCGGGTGCTCCGGGTATTGCGAATCATCTCCGTGGTGCCGCGCCTGAGATTCATCGTGGAGGCATTACTGCATGCGATCCCTGGTATTGCCTCTATCGGAATACTTATCTTGATTATTTTTTATGTGTTCGCAGTCGTTGCCACGGGCCTTTATGGAGAGTCGTTCCCTGACTGGTTTGGCAGTCTAGGCCGCTCGATGTTCACTCTGTTCCAGATCATGACCCTCGAAAGCTGGTCCATGGGGATTGTGCGGCCCGTCATGCAGGTCTTCCCCTTTGCCTGGATCTTTTTTGTGTTCTTTATTCTGGTCGCGACCTTTACGATGCTGAACCTGTTTATCGGCGTAATCGTAGAGACAATGCAGACTCTGCATGCCCGGTCGGTTGAAAGCGGTGACGAACCTGAATCAAACGTAGAACAGGTCATGCACCCAATTCTCGCCAAAGAGTTACATGAGCTGCGTGTGGAAATGCAAGAGATAAAAAACCGACTCAAGGATTCCCTAAAGTAAGGCCAGATGTCGGGCGGTACCCAAGCAATGCGATGACCCGCCTTTGCAGACTAGGGTCATGTCAATCGTAGACGCTTGGCTCGCCAGGAGGTCGGGTCTTGAAGCGTTTGTGCACCCAGAAGTATTGGCTCGGGTTTTGCTCGACGCAATCCTGGATAGCCGCATTCATAAGAGCGGCATCGCCCTCAGGGGTGTCTGCCGGAAAATGTTCGAGAGGATCACCGATCACGATCTCGAAACCCGCGCCCCGGGGGAGGAGGTAGGTTGCGCAGGGAAGTACCGGGGCGGCGCACAACTTGGAGATCCGACCCAGGACGGGCCACGTCGCAGTAGAGATTTCAAAGAAGGGAGCGAAGACCGCACGACGCTGACCTGGATCCTGATCCGGCAGATAGTAACAACCTTTTCCCCGGCGGATCGCCTTCAACATAGGCCGAAGATCATCTTTGCGTTCGTACAGAGTCGCCCCAAAACGCTGACGGGCCCGGAGCATGCTTCGGTCGAAAACCGGATTCCGAGTACGCTGATAGACGCTGACGCCTCGGGAGTGAAGAGAGATAAAGATGCCTCCCAGTTCCAGAGCAAGAAAATGGGGCGCGAGCAGAATGAATCCGCGTTCGTCACGCTCAAGTCGGTCGAGAATTTCAACATTTCGGATGGTCACGCGGGCTTTCAGCTGTTCCTCCGAAGCCCACCAGACGAACCCGGAATAGAGTGCCATTCTTGCGGTATTTCGAATGTTCTCCTTTACCAGTTCCTGGATTTGTTCGGCTGCGAGGTCTGGAAAACACAACGAAAGGTTTCGCTCGGCAATCCGCTTTCGCGATGGCAAGGTTGCATAGAGTAAATCGCCCAGGACGGTTCCAACATAGAAAAGTACAGGCATCGGGATAAAGCTTAAAAAGCGTAATAGCCCAAGGGCAACCCAACTGCCGAAATACCGGATATGGAAGGGACTTCTAACGGGTCTGGGCATCGCGACGAGTCGAGGGGTTTAACTGTTTAGCCTCGCAGTGGCTCAACGGTGTCCGAGAAAATATAAGCGCCATAAAGACTAGTTATAAATATTTTGGATGAGTGGCCCCGAGGTAAAACGAGGTCCTTGTGTTATAGTGGTTTTTAGCCATTTCCGCTCGCTTACCAGCGGTCGTTCCAAGAAAACCTGTATCGGGAGGCTCTTTGACAGAGACTATTGTACTCACCGCCGAGATGGTTGCGGTGATGGCGATACTGGCACTCACTATCTTTCTTTTTGCCTTCGAGATCGTCCGCGTCGATGTAGCGGCGGTTGCAATCATGGTTCTGCTCGGTCTGACGAGTATGCTGCCCGATTATCCGGGCCTGGTTCCCATTGGAAACCTGTTTGATGGTTTCTCAAGTAACGCCGTCATTTCCATTATCGCGGTGATGATTATCGGTGCCGGGCTCGACAAGACCGGCATCATGAGCCAACTTGCGGGGAAGATTCTGAAGTATGGCGGCCGGACCGAGAGCAGGATCATCACCGTAATCTCTGCCACGGTTGGGGTCATCTCCAGTTTTATGCAGAACATCGGCGCAGCGGCGCTTTTTCTGCCAGTTGTGACCCGTATTGCCCGCAGGGGAAACCTGCCGATTTCACGTTTGCTGATGCCGATGGGGTTTTGCGCCATTCTAGGCGGCACGATGACCATGGTCGGCTCGAGTCCGTTGATCCTACTGAACGATCTCATCGAAACATCGAACAGCAATCTTCCGGGCACGGTCGAGAAGATGGAAGCCTTTTCCTTATTCTCGGTCGCGCCAATCGGCATCGTTATGCTGCTCGGCGGAATTCTCTACTTCGTATTTCTGGGCCGATTCGTTCTTCCAGTGGTGAAAGACAAACCGCAGGAATCCGGAAGCACACTACAGTACTTTTCAGAAGTCTATGGGATCTCGGGTCAGGTCTTCGAAGCCCGGGTGGGAGAAGACAGCCCCTTAGCCGGAGGCACGCTCTCGGACATCGACAGTGCGGGGCGGGGTGGATGGATCGTTGCGGTGCGAAGCGGTGACAAGTTTACGGTGGCGCCCTCCGGCGAAGTTGAACTCTGGCCCGGAACCGATCTTGCCATTATGGGGCCGATGGAATCTGTGCAAACCTTTTGCGCTGAGAATGGGCTTGATCTCAAACGGGAAATGGATGTCTTTTCAGAGCTTTTGAGTCCTACCGCTGCGGGGATCGTTGAGGTCGTCGTTCCTCCGGATTCCAACCTGATCGGCAAGTCGATAAGGGAAATTTCAGTTCGGCAACGTTATGGCGCGACCGTACTTGCGATCTTCAGGATAGATCAGGTCATCGATCGGGATCTTCCAGAATTCGTCCTTCAGGCCGGGGACACGCTGGTGCTGCATGCACGTTGGCAGGATGTTGCGCCAATTGCAAGAAACAAGGATTTCGCGGTCGTGACGGATTTTCCGCGCGAGGACACGCGTCCGGAGAAGTTGCCGTACGCATTGGTGTTTTTCCTGATTGCGCTCGGTCTGATCCTGTTCACCGATTTGCGGCTCTCAGTCGCGTTGATGACCGGTGCGCTGGGTATGATCCTCAGCGGAGTGATCCGTGTCGACGAGGCTTATCAGTCAATCGGCTGGCAGAGCGTCTTCCTGCTTGCAAGCTTGATTCCGCTTGGGCTCGCGGTCGAATCTACCGGGACGGCGGCCTGGATTGCACAGCAGACACTGATCGTGCTCGGAGAGGTGCCAATTTGGGTGCTTCAGGCAAGTATTGCGGTGCTTGCCACGATCTTTACCCTGCTGATGTCGAACGTCGGCGCTACAGTGCTGCTTGTGCCTTTGGCCGTGAATATCGCTATCGGTGCAGGGGCCGACCCTGCGGTGTTTGCGCTCACCGTCGCGATTGCGACTTCCAACTCATTCTTAATTCCAACGCATCAGGTCAACGCATTGATCATGGGGCCAGGCGGTTATCGAGTTGTGGATTTCATGCGGGCCGGGGGTATCATGACGATTCTTTTCCTCGTAATCATGATGGTTATGCTTAATCTGATCTTTTGAGAGTCTCGCGGCGTTGTGTAGCCAACTAGGGTTGCAGCAAATGGATCTGCTCCCATTCGAGCATGATTTCTTTGCGCGAACTTTCCCAGCGGTAGTCTCCGACTTCACCGTTTGAGCGGACGACCCGATGACAGGGGATCAGGAAGGACACAGTATTCCGACCCACCGCGCTCCCGACCGCCCGCACGGCCCGGGGTTTACGAATCTGTTTGGCGACATCGGCATACGTTGCTGTAGCGCCAAGCGGTATACCGAGCAGAGCGCGCCAGACTTGAAGTTGAAATTCGGTACCCTGTACCAGTACAGACAGTGGAGCTTCAGGTAGAGATCCGGCCCCGGGAAAGATAGTTTTCACGACCCGGCCGGTCTCATCCGAAGCAGGGTAGAAACGGGCGCCCGGCCAAGTGTTTTTCAATGGGGCAAGCGCGGCTGGTTTTGTTCCTGAGGGAAAAGACAGCCAGCAGATCCCGCGTTCTGTGAAGCCGAGCAGGCATTGTCCGAAAGGACTATTGTGAATGCCATAGCCAATAGAAAGGCCACTGCCATGGTCCCGGTATTCCGCCGGAGTCATGCTCTGGAAGGTCACAAAAAGGTCATGTAGACGTCCTGGACCGGACAATCCGGCGTTGAACGCGGAGTCAAGGACGCTTTGGCCATCACGCAACTGTCGTTGTGCTTCAGTCAGTGCCAGGGATTGCAGATATTTCTTGGGACTGATTCCCACCCATCTCTTGAATAGTTTTTGGAAGTGGGATGGGCTGAGGCCGACCGCGGCCGCCGCCTGAACAAGTGTTGGCTGATCGTGGGAATGGGTCCGCAAAAAGGCCACCGCTTTCGCTGCCCGCGCATAATCTGAGTTTGCTGATTGTTTTGCCTTTGTCATAGAGGATGAGAATAGGTTCGGCGGGAACCCTGTGCAACCCGATTCTTGCGACATTTGGGCTGACCGGGAAAGGTCGCCCTTTGATAGACTCATGGCAGAAACGCCCGGGAAGTGAACAAGGGCTCTTGGATTTTCAAACTACCTGATTTCCGTCAGGAGATCGGAACATTTCGGAGGCACCATGGGGAGCGATTTTCCGGATCAGGCGCAGATCGTCATCATCGGTGGCGGGGTAGTGGGGTGCAGTGTCGCCTACCATCTGGCGGAGTTAGGCGTCAGTGATGTGGTATTGCTGGAACGAAAGTCACTGACCAGTGGCACGACCTGGCATGCGGCTGGACTGGTGGGGCAGTTAAGAGCCACACAAAATCTGACACGGCTCGCGCAATACACAACGAACCTTTACGCCGATCTTGAAAAACTGACCGGCCAGGCAACCGGATTCCGGCAAAACGGTTCTTTAAGCCTTGCTACAGACGAGGAGCGCTTCGAAGAGCTCAAGCGCGGCGCGTCTATGGCGAGCTGTTTCGGACTCGAAGTAGAGGTGGTTAGCCCGAAAGAAGCCCTTGAGCTATATCCAATCATGTCGACGAAAGATTTGGTTGGCGCAGTCTTTTTGCCCCGAGACGGTCAAACCAATCCGACGGATACCACGCAGGCGCTGGCTCGCGGCGCGCGGGATAAAGGGGTTCGTATTCTGGAGGGGGTCAGTGTCGAATCCTTTGAAAAACAGGGTGGTCGAATCAGCTCCGTGATGACGAGCCGCGGGCCAATCGCGTGCGAAACGGTGGTGAATTGCGCCGGGATGTGGGGTCGGAGCCTTGGGCATAAGGCTGGGGTTTCCGTACCGTTGCATGCCGCCGAACATTTTTATGTGGTGACGGAACCCATTCCTGACCTGCAGAAAGATCTTCCCGTTGTTAGGGAACCCTCCGCCTGTAACTACTACAAGGAGGACGCGGGCAAGATGATGGTGGGGATGTTTGAACCGGTTGCCAAGCCGTGGGGAATGGACGGCATTCCCGAAGATTTCGAGTTTGGGACGCTTCCGGAAGATGTCGAGCATATTGAAGAACAACTAAATAGTGCAATCCAGAGGATCCCGGTGCTCGGAGAGACGGGTATCAAGATTTTCTTTAACGGCCCCGAGAGCTTTACCCCCGATAACCGATACTGGCTGGGGCCATCAATTGAGGTGCCAAACTTTTTCCTCGCAGCGGGCTTTAATTCGATCGGTATTCAGTCAGCCGGCGGGGCCGGCAAGGTGCTAGCGGAGTGGATCGTGAATGGGGACCCCCCGATGGACCTGTGGGATGTCGATGCCCGGCGGATGATGCCGTTTCAGGTTAATCGGGAATATCTTCACGACCGTACAGTTGAGGCCCTCGGACTGCTTTATGCGATGCATTGGCCGTTTCGCCAACCGGAGAGCGCGCGGGGAGTCCGAACTTCTGTTCTACATCAGCGGCTGACTGATCTGGGCGCCTGTTTTGGGGAAACGGCTGGGTGGGAGCGTGCCAACTGGTTTGCGCCAAAAGGAGTTGAACCAGTCTATGAGTATTCGTACGGGCGACAAAACTGGTTTGATCACTCGGCACGCGAGCATCAGAACGTACGCGAGAATGTGGGTGTCTTCGACATGAGCTCCTTCGGGAAGTATCTTGTGCAAGGACGGGATGCCTGCCAACTGCTGGAGCGTGTCAGTGCAAACCGGATGGATGTCGAGCCTGGACGGGTCATCTACACTCAGTGGCTCAACGACGATGGCGGAATTGAAGCAGATCTCACCGTCACTCGACTCAGTGACGAGGAGTATCTCGTGGTCACTGCAGCCGCTTCACAGACGCGAGATCTCCATTGGCTGAAAAGCAGCATTCGTCCGGGTGAGCATGTGTTTGCTACGGATGTTACCGGGGCCTACAGCGTCCTGAGTGTCATGGGCCCCCGATCGAGGGAACTGCTCCAGACCTTGACGCCGGCACAACTATCGAGCGAAGCTTTTCCTTTTGGCACTTCCCAAGAGATCGAGATGGGCTATGCACTCGTTAGGGCAACCCGGATCTCGTACGTAGGAGAGCTGGGATGGGAAATTTATGTTCCCAGCGAATTTACCTTGGGAGTCTTCGACCGGCTCGCTGATGCCGGTCAGAAATTTCAACTTCAGCCCGCGGGGCTGCATGCTCTAAACAGCTTGCGAATAGAAAAGGCGTACCGTCATTGGGGTCACGATATTGGTCCGGACGACAACCCCTTTCATGCAGGTCTCGGCTTTGCGGTTGATCTCGACAAGCCTGGTAGTTTCAGGGGTCGCGATGCCCTCCTGCGCGCGGTCGAAACGCCGCTCAGGCGTCGATTGGTACAGTTTCTTCTCCAAGACCCGACGTTTATGCTGTACCACGAGGAGCCGATATGGCGTGACGGCGCCCGGATCGGGAGGACCACATCAGGAATGTATGGGCATACGCTGGGCGGGTGCGTAGGTTTGGGCTATGTTGAGTGTGATGAGGCGATTGATCGTGCTTTCGTTTCGCAGGGGAACTGGGAAATCGAGATCGCTGGCGAGCGCGTGAGCGCTACGGCAAGTCTGTCACCGATGTACGATCCCCGATCGGAAAGGATAAAGGCCTGAGATGCCAAGCACCGAGAAATTGTTTCAGGATGATGCTTACCTGCAAGAATGCACAGCAAAGGTAACGGCAGTCTTTGATCAATCCGTAGTCCTGGATCGAAGTGTTTTTTACTGTCAAGGAGGCGGTCAGCCTGGCGACACCGGAGAGTTTGTTCTGTCTGATGGGCGGACCAGCGAGGTGATCGATACCGTCCCGCAGGTAGAAACCGGAGAACAGTTACATGTTCTTGCGGACGGGGCAGCGGTCCCTCAGGTTGGGGAAGAACTGCGCGCGCGAATCAACTGGGATCGGCGCTACCGCTTCATGCGCATGCATAGTTGCATGCACATGCTTTGTGCCGTCATTGACGCACCCGTGACAGGAGGTTCTGTAAGCGATGGACGTGCCCGGCTGGATTTCGATCTCCCAGATCCGGTAGACAAAGTTGAGGTGACCGCAGCACTCAACGAACTGGTTCAACGGGACCAACCGAGAAATCTTCGTTGGATAACTGATGCTGAGCTGGAATCTCAGCCGGCATTGGTGCGCACGATGTCGGTCAATCCGCCGCGGGGGCAGGGAAAGGTACGGCTGGTTGAATTTGAGGGTATCGACCTGCAGCCCTGTGGCGGGACGCATGTGGCTCGATCGGGTGAGATAGGCGAGGTTCGGGTCTCAAAAATAGAAAAGAAAGGCAAACAAAACCGCCGAGTCATCGTCGAGTTTGCCGGACGGTAGCCGTCCCGAGGCGTGGGGTGCCTCGCGTCCTTCCGGTCAGATGTTGGAATCCGGGACTGCGTTTTTCTTTTTGGTGATGAAGTCGCGTAGCCCTTCATCAATCCCTTCATCGATGGCCGGAGGTTCATAGTTGGCGAGCATCTGTTTCCAGGTTGCATTGGCCCGTTGCGCCGCATCGAGAGCGCCTTCTGCCTGCCACTGCTCAAAGCTGTTGCTGTCGGCGGTTGTGGACCGATAGAAAGCAGTCTCGAAGTTGGCTTGAGTATGAGCGCACCCCAGAAAATGGTTCCCAGGACCGACTTCGGCAAGGGCGTCCATAGCCTGCCCGTTCAGGGAGTCATCAATTCCCGACAAGAAAACCTCAATCATCCCGGCTTGGTCTGCGTCGAGAATGAATTTTTCGTAACCCATGGCGAGACCGCCTTCTAGCCAGCCAGCAGTGTGGAGCATGAAATTGACTCCAGCGAGCATAGCGCTCTGGAGGGTGTTCGCAGACTCATAGGCCGCCTGCGCATCAGGGAGCTTGGAAGCGCATAGCCCGCCCCCACTCCGGAACGGGACCCCGAGTCGCCGGGAGAGGGCTGCGCAGATGAAGATAACCATACTGGGCTCAGGGGTGCCGAAGGTCGGTGCGCCAGATTGCATCGACACCGCGCTGGAGAAAGTGCCAAATATGACGGGCGCGCCGGGCCTGACCAGCTGGGTAAAGCAGATGCCGGCCATTGCCTCGGCCAGAATTTGAGTACAGGTCCCCACGATCGTAACCGGGGACATTGCGCCGGCAAGGATGAACGGAGAGATGACAGTCGCCTGATTATTCTGCGCATAAACCCGGGCGGCCCCAAGCATGGTCGCGTCGAAGGTCATGGGAGAGTTCGCGTTGATAAGGCTTGTTACTACGCAATTCTGGTCAACAAACTCTTCGCCAAATACGATTTTCGCCATATCGACTGTATCCTGCGCCCGGGACGGTTCCGTAACGGAGCCCATAAATGGCTTATCGGAAAGTCTGAGATGGCTATACACCATATCGAGGTGTCGTTTGTTCACCGGCAGATCGACCGGTTCGCAGACCGTTCCCCCAGAGTGGTGTAACGAAGGACTGAGGTAGGTTAGTCGAACGAAGTTCTCAAAGTCCGCCAGCGTCGCATAGCGCCTTCCCTGATCCAGATCGTGAACAAATGGCGGCCCGTAGGCAGGGACAAGCACACAGTGGTTACCGCCGATGCGTACGCTGCGTTCAGGATTTCGCGCGAACTGGGTGTATTCGCTGAGTACGTTTTGGTTAATGATTGACCGGCACATACCTTTGGGGAATCGCACCCGCTCGCCATCGACAGTGGCCCCGGCCACCCGAAAACGCTCCAGCGCGTCGGGATCATCTCGGAAGTCGATACCTGTTTCCGCAAGCAGGGTTTCCGCGTTTCCCTCGATCAGGGTCAGCAGTTCTTCGCTGGCGAGCTCGAATGGCGGTATGCGCCGGGTAATATATGGAATCCCCGCGCGGGTGGCGTTTGCCCGCTTCGCCCGCTTCTCCGAGCGCGCGCTTCCTCTGGAACGACGTCCTTCCTGACTCATAGCGAATTCCAAATCTTTAATAGTTGAATTATCCAGCCGGCCTGCGAAGACAGATTCTAGGAGAACGACATTCATATAGCCCTAATCGCCAGAGAGCGTTGGGATAGATTGCCGCGAGCCCCGTTGAAGCCGGTATTTCGTAGAAATCCGGCGCATTTGGAGAGATCAATGGTCGATGGCCCGTAGACTCGGCCCGAGACGGAAAATAGAATACGCCCTTCAATGTCCGGTGCCGACAGGCTCGAATTGCTTGCGGCGTGGATCTCGGAAGTAATCGCAACAGTAACCACGAGATGTGAAAGCATGAAAGTACTCGTCCCAATCAAACGCGTGATCGACGCGAATATTAAAGTGCGCGTCAAAGCTGACAACAGCGGCGTCGAGCTCAACAATGTCAAGATGGCAATGAATCCTTTTTGTGAGATTGCGGTGGAAGAAGCGATCCGCATGCGCGAGGCAGGCACTGCAGAGGAGGTGATTGTCATCGCGGTGGGACCTAGCCAGTGTCAGGAGACGCTGCGTACTGGGCTGGCGATGGGGGCCGACCGGGCGATTCTGGTTGAGACCGACACCATCCCGGAACCGCTTGCGATTGCAAAGCTCCTGAAGGCGGTTGCAGAGAAAGAAGATCCGGGCATGATTATTCTCGGAAAGCAGGCTATCGACGGTGATAACAATCAGACCGGGCAGATGCTCGCAGGTTTGCTTAACTGGTCGATCGGATCATTTGTATCAAAGCTGGCGGTTGAAGGAGCGACAGTGAAGGTGACCCGAGAGGTAGACGGTGGCCTTGAAAACGTTGAGCTCGTCGCCCCCG
>JBMUHF010000229.1:0-14361 GCA_050302555.1 Arenicellales bacterium
ACGATCCTCGCGTTGCTGGCGTGGATTAGCCTCGCTGTTCTGGTGCTGGGCCGGTTATTGCTGGGCTGGCGTGGGCGAGCCGCAGTGCTGTGGACAGGTCTCGGGTTTTTCCTGCTCGCGACCGGATACTTCGGGACACGGCTTGTGCTGGAAATCCTACTGGCGCCTTAGCGGTAGGGCAAATTGCTCGATTCAAATTCCAAGTCGATCCAGAAACCCATACCAACCGACGGATGCTGACAAGAACCACGGTTTACCATAGTAAAGAGGGCGGGTTCGGAATGGTAGATCAGAAAGGATGCTTCTTCCCTCTTCCCGACCAAGCACCTGCTGGCCAAGTCGGGTACCGAAATAGCTCGCTAATGCTACCCCTGAACCGCAGTAGCCCATCGAGTACCAGATGCCGTCGTGACATCCCAGATGCGGCATATGCTGAAAGGTCCACCCCACAAAACCCATCCACGAGTGGCTCACCTTAGCATCCCGAAGTTGCGGGAAAATGGTCGTCATATGATCGTGGAGCCGGGGGGCGCTCACGCGGGGATTGGTTTCGTTGAGCGATACCCGGCCGCCGAAAAGTATCCGGCGTCCATCCGGGGATAGCCGGTAGTACACCACGATCCGTCGTGTATCGACGATCATACGGTTGCCGGGAATCAGTGATCGCGCGGCCGTTTCGCCAAGGTCTTCTGTGGCAATCATGTAAGTCCCGATCGGAAAAACGCGACGCTGCTGCCAAGGTGTCAGCCGGCTGGTGTATCCGCTGGTGGCGATCACCACCTCGCCGGCGCGCACACGTCCTCGGTCTGTCTCAACCACAAAACCCTCTCGATCACGGCTGCGCTCAATTGCTGTGGCGCGAGTGTGGCCAACAACACTGACGCCACCTTCTTTGGCGCGACCAAGAATTCCGTGATGATAGGCAGCCGGATCAAGGGCAGCATGCTGACACTGCACCACACCCCCGTGATAAAAGTCCGTGTCGATTTCCTTGGATTGATCCGCCCGGGGCACCAGAAATGCCTCCATCTCGAGACCCGGAGGTTGAGACTCAAGTTTACGAGCAAGCTCATCGTAGTGACGGGGTGTATGCGCACCAAAGAAACGCCCGCAGACACGGTAGTCACAATCTATGCTCTCCTCCCGGATGAAATCGCCGATCCATGACAACGCCCGCTGGCCTTCGCGATGCACCTCATGGGCCGTCTCGCGACCGTGTTCTTTTTCCAACGCAGCGAAGTCTGGCTTGATCCCTGTCCCGATTTGCCCGCCATTTCTTGAACTGCATCCCCATCCGGGCTCAGCGGCATCAATCACGAGCGTAGAGCGGCCACCCCGGGCTGTTTGTAATGCGGCACACAAACCGGTGTAGCCCGACCCCACGATTAAGACGTCGACACTTTCCGGTAGCTCCGGTGGATCCTCTTTGGATCTTGGTGTCCGCTCCCACCAGAAGGGGTGCTCACGCAATTCGGAAGAAAGCAAACGACTCGAATCCCTTTTCATTTAAGACTCCCGCTAGCAGGGAAATTCACTGACCTGATACGTTGCCCCGTCTAGCCATGCCGGCGAGATTTCGACGCCCCACCCAGGCTGATCACTGACCGTCACTTTTCCGTCCGTTACCGTAAAAGGTGATTCGACAAAAAGCCCGTCCTGCCAAGGGTAATAGTCTATGCCCTCAATTGAGAACTCGAGATACTTCCCCGCATTGGGGATCGTTCTTAAAAGATGCATGGTGAAAAGCGTCACCATAGAAAGGTTAGCGCAGTGCGGCGTACAAGGCAGTCCTGCTTCAGCCGCCATGGCGGCCACCTTCATGGCACGCAGCATCCCGCCAACATAACAGACATCGGGCTGCACAATATCGACCGCGGGCAACTCAATCATACGCCTCCAAGTAGAAAGATCGCAGTCCTGTTCTCCGCCTGTGACGTCGAGTGACAGCACCTCCGTCACCTGCTGCGTCTGTTCAAGTTCCCAATACGGGCACGGCTCTTCAAAATGCTCAACCCCGCAGTCCTCGAGCAGCTGTCCAACCGCAATTGCCCGCTGTGGCGAAAATCCGCTATTGGCATCGACCAGAAGAGAAACATCATCTCCCAGTCCATGTCGGACCGCCGGGACAATCGCCTCGGTTCGTCCGGGCCACTCATCAATATCACGACCACACTCCGCACCGACACGGAACTTGAACGCATCGAAGCCGAATTGATCCCGCAGCCGATCCAAACGTTCGGACTCGGCTTCTGGGGTAATGTCCCGTCGCATGCTGGAACCATAGGTGCGCAGACGACCAGGGGTGCCCCCAAGCACCTCACAAACACTCTTACCCTGCTTCTTGCCCTGTCGATCCCAAAGCGCCGTCTCGAGTCCAGCAAGTGCCCGCCGAAGATAAGACCCGGGGAACTTGTGCTCGCGCTCGGGAATCATCTGTACCAACGAGCTGATATCGTCAGCAGATTCACCTAGAGACCAGGGCGCTATCTGACGATGCAGTACCTGCGCTGTGATGTCTGAGTTATAGGGCGATACCTGCCCCCATCCCACGCTGCCGTCGCGACAGCTGACCCGTACAAATGACAGGTACTCGCGGCTAAAGGTTTCGATACGTTCAATGATCGAACTGTCGTCAGAGTCCGGCATCAGCAATCCTTGACTTCACTTCCAATTGGTCAAGGTCATATTTTGGCCGAAAGTGCCGGCAATGCCTATGCTCCCCAGACATCGAGGCCCGTTTGCCCAAGGACATCCACATGGCTCACAACAGATCCCTTTAAAATAATGAGGAAGTCGCTCGCCCTTTGATTAAATTGCCAATCACTCTAGTTCATATAAACGGATAAGCCTTTCTTTGCCTGATAACAGTCGACAAACCCCGCAACACCGTCTTGCCGGAGTTCTGCTCCTCGTTATGATCGTCGCATCTGTGCTCTCGGGCTTCGGTCTTTCGGACTTCCTGTGGGTGTCTGGGTTCAGTGCCCTCTCGGCTCTAGTCCTGCTCTGGTCGCGAAACCGACGAGCTCAACGCATCCAATGCTTCGTTTTTGTGACCATTGGCTTCACCTGTCTCGCGTTTGCCTGGTCCCATGGCTATGGCGGGTTCCCGATCAAACAAATGCTGACTCAGAATCATCTCTTGATTAGCCTGCTTTCGGCAGTAAGTTTTCTGAGACTGATCACCGACACGCGAGGCGCTGGCCGACAGATACCCCGGACCGGAAAAAAAGCATTTTTGCAGACCCTCACCGGAATCCATTTCTTCTCATCGGTGATCAATCTTTCGGCGCTCATTATTTTCGGGGATGCTCTGGCGAAAAAAGGAACACTTAACCGAACGACAGCAACCAGTCTTCAGCGGGGATTCTCGTTGGCGGCGCTGTGGTCGCCATTTTTTGCGGCGATGGGGACCTGCCTCCTGTATGCCCCCGGAACGAAGCTGCCAGACCTGTGGCTACTGTCGATACCACTTTGCTTTTTTGGTTTGGCAATCACATGGGTCGAATACCGATTCTCTCAGTCGGGGCGAATGGATACCTTCGAGGGCTATCCCGTTAACTTCCGAGCCCTTTTGGTACCCTCTCTTATGGTTGTCTGCATTCTGGCAGCAAATTCGCTTTTTCCAGATGTTTCGGTACTGGTGCTGGTTTCAGCATTATCTCTGATCATGACGGCATTGGTAGCCACATTCCGCGAGTCATTCTTCCGGGCGATAAGAACGGTCCGTAATTTCAGTTGCACCCGTCTGCCAGATATGTACGCAGAATTAGGACTTTTTTTTAGCACCGGGGTTATGGCTACCGGTATTTCCGTGCTGGTAGCAAAAACCCAACCCACGCTTGATGCAGTTGGGTTTACGCCGGGAATTGCCATTGCTCTGCTGGCTATTCTGCTCTTACTGGCAGTTGCCGGGGTGCACGCAATTGTCAGCATCGTCGCTGCATCCGCCATCGTCGCGCCACTTAACCCCGAACCTGCTGTGTTGGCTTTTATCTTCCTCGTCACTTGGTCCGTCGGCGCAACCGGAGGGCCGATCTCGGGCCTCAACCTCGCTATGCAAAGTCGTTATGGGGTGGGAATGCTTCAGTGCTTCACCTGGAATCTACGCTACACGATCGGTATGTTCCTCGGTGCAAGTGCGATCATTCTGGTAGCACTGGGCTAATCCACACCCGACTTTTTATTCGGGCGCAAGATACCAACGGAATTCCATAGGCGTAAATTCTTTATAGAACGCGTCGAGTTCAAATTGCTTGCACTCGCGGTATAAGTCAAGGTACGTCGAGCCGAGGTAGTCGGGCAGGAATTCGGCACTCGCCACTCGGTCGAGCGCACGTTGCCACACGAACGGCACCTTTGGATCCAGCTCCGCGCCGGCATTATCCTGACGTGCCGCCGGCGGTTCGAGCTGACGCTCGATGCCGTGATGAATACCGGCCAAGATCGCCGCCAAGGTAAGGTAAGGGTTCGCGTCGGCTCCCGCCATCCGGTGCTCCAGTCGTCGTGCCTCCGGCGCGCCCGCCGGGACCCGGACTGCGACTGAACGATTGTTATAGCCCCAGGTTCTTCCCGTCGGGACATAAAGGTTAGGTCCGAACCGACGGAAAGAATTCACATTTGGCGCAAAGATCGCCATCGATTCAGGAAGCAGCGCTAGCGTTCCGGCGATGGCCTGCCGCAGCTGATCGCTGCCTTGTTCGGATCCGTCATCAAAGATATTGCGGCCAGAATCATCAAGGATGCTAACGTGGGTATGGAGGCCATTTCCGGCACTATCAGGATATGGTTTGGCCATAAAGGTTGCAGCTACCCCGTGTTTCCGGGCGATTCCTTTGACCGCCCGCTGCAACAGGATTGCATGATCTGCAGCAGCAATGGGATCACCAACGTGCTCCAGGTTTATCTCAAACTGCCCAGCGGCATACTCTGAGCTTGCACCTCCCAAGGGCACCCTCTGTACCGCGCACACCGATTCCATCTCAGCCAAAAAACTGCTTACTCCATCCAGGTCTGCCAAGCTGTAGACCTGTGTACGTTCAGCGGGTCGACCCGTATCCGGAAGTACCGGTGGATGCGCCTCACCGGCATCAGCCAGTGCGCTATCCAATAGATAAAATTCGAGCTCGAGCGCGACCACGGGATAAAGGCCGTCGTCCGCCAACCGCGACACAACCCTACGAAGCACATGCCTTGGATCTACCGGACAGGGCTCTCCATCCAGTTCATAAAGAATACCCAGTACCTGCGCCGCACCAGACCCCGCCCAGGGCACGGGTGCCAGCGAACCGGCGACCGGCCGTACCGTCACATCGGGATCCCCATCCGAAAAACCACGCCCCCCTGCGTTAGTCCCGACTCCATTAACATCAAGAAGAAAGGTGGAGCTCGGTATCAGAATGCCTTGGTCGTACAACTTCTCCAAATGCTTACGGCCAACCCGTTTACCGCGAACGATGTTGCATAAATCCGGCAATAAAACATCTACAAACTCAGTCTCCGGATACGCTTCCAGAAACCGCTGAAGTTCTATGATTTGGGTATCTATCGCCTCTTTCATTTCTGCTCCTGATTCAACAACTAGGTCTCTGACTCTGAGCACTGCTCTGCATGCGTCTCGCGGCTGAGTGCAATACTCAGAATAGCCACCACCAGCCACACCAGCATCAGAGAAAACCCGAGGCGATAGCCTTCGAAGGTGTAAATCCTAAGCACATCAACGCCGACACTACCGCTCCAAAGCCGATCCAGCAACCAGCCGATCAACGGCTGGAGGAGCATAGGCCCACACATCACTCCCATATTGACCACTCCCGAGACGGTGCCCGACAGATTCATCGGAACCGATTCTTTAGCCTGGGTAAAGCCCAGGATCATCCCGCCTGAGAAGAATCCTGCTCCTAGAAGTGCACCAATCAATAAACCCCGAGGAAGGTCCGGCACCAGAATCACCACTGCCCAACACACAGACGCGAGACAGGTCCCTACAAGATAAGGCAGCCTGCGCAAGCCAATCCGCTCAGAGATGATTCCGAACAGCGGCCCGCTGAACGCCCACGACAACATAATGCTTGAACACACAGTCGCCGCAGCGGTTGAAGACATACCATAGACATGCGTCAGAAAAGGGATACCCCATAGTCCCGAGAACGCGAGCATCGACCCTACGATCCCCCCCGGCGCAATTGCGAGAAGTAATGTGTTCCGGTAGCGAAAGACCCGTCTCAGTCTCTGCCACTCAGATCCGCGTGCAACCGTTGCAGGGCCCACATTTACGTAGCCCAAATATCCCCGGTCGGTCGGATCGTCCCGGACGACCCACCACACCACCACGGCCAGGACAATCCCGACGGCGGCCACAACTAGCGTAACTGCCCTCCAGCCAAACGCTCCGCTCGCAAGGTGCAGCGGCACCCCAGCAAAGACTGCTCCCGTCATGCCGGCTACTAACAGCAGTCCAGCTGCCAGAGCAAACCGTTCCGGCGCGAGCCAGTGAGCCGCGAGCTTCAGCGTACATACAAAACCCACAGCCACAAAACCGCCGATCAATAAACGCCCCACCCCGGCCCAAAACAACGATGGGGCCATTGCAAAGATAATCGCGCCGAGGGTGCTGAGCACCAGCCCGGCCATCAGTAGTCGGCGGGGGCCAAATCGATCAGCCAACAGTCCGGTGGGGATCTGCATCAACACATAAGAATAGAAGTAGAGAGCGGACAGACTTCCCAACGACGCTGCACTCAAGCCGAAATCCAGGCTGAGTTCACGGTGCAGGACGGCAGGCGCTACCCGGTGAAAAAATCCCAGGAGAAATAGTCCTGCACCCAATGACCATACCGCCCAGGCGAGTAGTGCGGGGGCGTGGCGATGGGCTGAAGACGAAGCGGGCATATTAAATGACGTATTGGTTATCGACTTTGCTTCAGTTTCGGTTTTAAATTGGCCCTGTCCAATTTAGGATGGCCCAACTACCATCGTGAGCCGTTCGTATGAATAACAGCCCGAATCGACCTCCCGATCCTGGTCTTGACTATTTTGATGGCGAGCTGAGCGAAGTTGCTCTCTGCTGGCGACCGATGATTCCCTCTCACGGAATTCTGTGGGTGTCCGGCTCCTGCGCACGACTCGACCCGGCTCTTCAATTCGAAACATGAAACCCTATTCCGCCTGGAAAGTATTCGTCAACGGCCTGACCGGCCAGAAGGGTTGGGAGCGTGCCTGGCGTGACCCTGAACCCAAGGCGCAGTACGATGTCGTGATTGTCGGTGCCGGACTGCACGGACTCGCGACCGCGTATTATCTCGCGAAGAACCATGGTATCACCAATATCGCCGTCGTGGAAAAAGGCTGGCTTGGCGGTGGGAATGCGGGGCGGAACACCACCATTGTCCGCTCCAACTACATGCTTCCCGGCAACCGTGAGTTTTATGAACATTCTCTCAAGCTCTGGGAAAACCTGAGCCACGATCTTAACTACAACGTGATGTTCAGTCAGCGGGCCCACGTGACCCTGCTGCATTCACCGGCCGCCCGTGACGGTGCCGCCCGACGTTACAACACGATGCGCCTTACCGGCTCTGACGGCGAACTGTGGGATCTCGAGACACTGAAGCGCACTATCCCCCACCTCAACTATTCTCCGGATGCCCGTTTTCCGATTATTGGCGCGATGGCGCAGCCCCGTGCCGGCACCGCCCGGCATGATGCCGTTGCCTGGGGCTACGCCCGAGGCGCCGATCAGCACGGTATTGATATTCTTCAGAACTGTGAAGTCACCGGCGTAGAGCGCGACGGTAGTACAGTCACCGGCCTTCAGACCAGCCGCGGGGTTATTCGAGCTAAGAAGGTCGGCTTTGCTGTTGCCGGGAATACCTCAAGACTGTGGCGGATGGCCGACCTTGGAAAACTCCCTATTGAGACACATAAGCTACAGGCTTTTGTGTCTGAGCCCCTCAAACCCCTGCTCGACCATGTCGTGGTGTTCGGTGTCGGAGGCGCGCACTTCTATATTTCCCAGTCAGACAAGGGCGGAATGGTTTTCGGCGGCGATCTTGACTGGTACAAGTCCTATGCCCAACGTGGAAATCTTCCCATCGTGCAGGACGTCGCAGAGTGCGCCACATCGATCCTGCCCTGCCTAGGTCGGGTGCGATTGCTGCGGCACTGGTCAGGCGTGATGGATATGTCCATGGATGGCGCTCCGTTCATCTGCAAGACTCCGCTCGAAAATCTCTACCTGAACGCCGGCTGGAACTATGGCGGTTTCAAGGCGAGTCCGGCGTCCGGGTGGTACTTCGCCGACCTGATTGCAAATAACCGTCCCGATCCTGTTATTGCCAATCACACGTTGGATCGGTTTGCCCGCGGCATCAATATTGATGAGCGCGGCGCAGGCCCCGACCCCAAACTGCACGGATAGGACTGTCATGCTCAGAATTTCCTGTCCTTTCTGTGGCGTCCGAGACCACAGCGAATTCAGCTACGGAGGTGATGCGTCAGTTGAGTATCCCGCGCTCGACGCTCCGGAATCCGAATGGCTTGAGGCTGTATTCCAGCGCGAAAATCTCGACGGGGTGATATTGGAGACCTGGCAACACCTTCAGGGATGCAGGATGTGGATCGTGGTTGAACGAGATACTCGCACCCACGCTATTCACTCTGTCCGACCAGCTCATGAGGGGGTCGCACAAGCCCTCGCCACCGAACGGGGCAGGACAGACGAATCATGACCGCTCGACGCCTCGCTAAAGGCGGTCATATCGACCGCAGCACGCCGCTCAGTTTCAGTTGGGACGGTATCTCAATGACGGGCTTCACCGGTGACACCCTGGCATCGGCCCTCATGGCCAATGGTGAGCAGATCCTTGGACGAAGTTTCAAATACCACCGGCCCCGCGGAATCATGTCGGCCGGGGTCGAGGAGTCGGGCGCATTGGTTACGGTCGGTGAGGGCGCGCGGCGGGATGCCAATGTCCGCGCGACAACCCAACCCCTTTATGAAGGCCTGGTGGCTCGTGGCCAAAACGCCTGGCCCAGCGTTCGTACCGACTTTGGTGCAGTCAACAACCTGTTCGGGCGCTTCTTTGCGGCCGGGTTTTACTACAAGACCTTTATGGGTCTACCCCCCTTCGAGTGGGGCCGTGGTACCGGGATGTGGATGCGGTACGAAAAAATTATCCGCAAGGCAGCCGGAATGGGTCAAGCCTCACGAGAGCCTGATCCAGATCATTATGAACACGCCCATGGCTACTGTGATCTGCTAGTTGTCGGGAGTGGGCCGGCGGGACGGGCAGCTGCACTCGCCGCCGCGCTTGCCGGGTGCGACGTTGTACTGGTCGAACAGGATGCCGCGCTCGGGGGCGACAGCCTGAATCGCCCTGATCACGCTACCGCACTGCACGACGAACTTCTCCAACTCGACAGCGCGGGTGTGCGCATACTGACATCCACCACTGCGTTCGGCCTTTACGACGGAGGGGTTGCCGGATTGCTGGAGCGCGTCACAGACCATCTTAGCGATCCGCCCTCGTGGCTACCACGCCAACGCTTTTGGACCCTGCGTGCCCGCTCTACCATTCTTGCTACCGGCGCTCTTGAACGCCATATTGCTTTCGGTAACAACGACCGGCCCGGTGTCATGACCGCCAATGCGGGACGTTCCTACCTCAACCGATTTGCAATCCAGCCGGGCGAGGATATTGTCATCGCCACCAACAATGACTCTGCCTATGCGTCAGCGTCCGATCTCGCCAGCTCAGGCGCCCAGGTGATTGTGGTTGATTCCAGGAGCTCTGTTCCCGGGACTTTACAATCGTTGTGCGAGGCCGGTGACATTCAACTTCGTCTAGACTCCGCGCCGGCGAAAGTGCTCGGTGGCAAAGCCGTAGCTGGCCTGCAACTGGCGCAGCGCCAGGGGGGCGGCTGGCAGTCTTCCGATCGTATCGATTGCGATTTGATTCTGGTCTCGGGTGGGTGGTCGCCTGTGGTCAATCTCTTCTCGCACCGAGGCGTTAAACCGATCTGGAATCCAGAGCTGGCCTGCTTTCTCGCGCCTGCTTGTAAAGAGCCGATTCTTGCTGCCGGAAGTGCGGCGGGAATCTGGGACCACGAGGCCTGCGCAGACTCGGGGCGTGATGCGGCAGCCCAAGCCTTACAGATACTTGAGAATCCCTCACAGACAGCCACAGTTCCCGCTACAGGCAACTGGGAGGGTCGGATTGACCCGCTTTATGAGGTTCGGACTCCAGGGAAAAAACTAAAGTCCTTTGTCGATCCACAGCATGACGTCACCACCGACGATATCCGCCTGGCGCAACATGAAGGTTACGTGTCAGTGGAACATCTCAAACGTTATACCACCCTTGGCATGGCAACAGACCAGGGCAAGATGGGCAACATTATCGGGATCGCCCTAATGGCTGAGGCGCTGGGCAAGGAAATACCCGAGGTAGGTACGACGACATTTCGACCGCCGTATACGCCGATCAGTATCGGCGCATTGAAGGGAAGAAATGTTGGACCGCACTTTCGGCCTCTTCGTCGCACCCCGCTGCATGAGTGGAATCTTTCCGCGGGCGGGACCATGACCATGGCAGGATTGTGGCATCGTCCCTGGTTTTTCGCCCGCGGGGAAGAGACCATCAGTGAAGCCTATGTCCGCGAAGCCGAAACGGTACGCCGTACGGTGGGGCTGTGCGATGTCACCTCCCTCGGCAAGATAGCGATTCAGGGGCCGGGTGCAACCGAACTGCTGAACCGGGTCTACAGCAACGCCTTCGCCAAACTTGCGGTTGGCAAAACTCGTTACGGCATCATGTTACGGGACGATGGACTGGTCATGGATGACGGCACCACCTGGCGCCTTTCAGAGAATGAATATTTCATGACGACCACTACCGCGCATGCGGCCAAGGTCATGGCATTTCTTGAGGAGCTTATCCAGACACGCTGGAGCGATCTAAAAGTCCACCTGACGTCTGTCTCGGAGCAATGGGCCGGTGTGGCGGTTGCCGGTCCACTATCACGGCGAGTGCTCGCCGCCTGCGTCGAACAGCCCACACTGGTCTCGGACGAAGCGCTTCCGTTCATGGGGGTGGTCCAAACCTCGATGCAGGGCGGCATTCCGGCACGCATTGCCCGGATCAGTTTTTCAGGCGAGCGGGCCTTTGAGGTCTACGTGCCCTCGGACTTCGGGCCGGAAGTCATGCAGAGCCTCTGGGATGTGGCACGACCGATGGATGGCTGCCTCTACGGCCTCGAGGCGCTCGGCGCACTTCGAATCGAAAAAGGTCACGTCACCGGTGCCGAACTGGACGGTCGAGTAACGATTGAAGATGCAGGTCTTGGCCGCATGGCGTCAGACAAGAAGTCCTATATTGGCAGTACACTTCGTAAGCGCCCCGAACTTATCCGAGAAGACCGGCCACGGCTGGTTGGCATCTTTCCGCGTGACCGACGGGAAATCTTTAACGCCGGCGCTATCCTGTGCGCTGCGGATCAGGTTTCTGGATACGGTGCGGGCTGGATCACGGCCGTGACCTATTCGCCTGCGCTTGGTCACTGGATCGGACTCGGCTTTATCAAAGGCGGTCATGATGCCTGGCAGGATCGCGAGGTCGTCTGCGCCGATCCGGTTCGCAAGGGCAATACGGCTGTCGAGATTGTCTCGCCGCACATGTACGATCCCAAAGGAGAGCGGATGTATGGCTAAACGACAATCCGCACTGGCCGCAAATTATCACCGGGGACTGCACGGGCGGCCGGGGGAACCAGGTGTCCGCCTCCAGGAGGTTCCAGACCTCAATCTGTACCAGATGAGTGCCTGGCCAGAAACCCTAGAGGCGGTCGGTACGACAGTTGCGCAAGCGATCGGCAGTTCACAGGCTCCGCGACCGGGCGAGGCCATCCGCGGGGAAAACGGAAGCGCGCTTCGGGTGGAAGCACTGAAATGGTGGCTGCTAGGTGTCGAACACTCGCGACTCGACGCCGATACAGGCGTCACGCTCGATATCTCACACTCCCGTACCCGGGTTCTAGTTTCAGGCCCTGAAGCGCCCGCATGCCTCAATCGGTTGCTTCCTATCGATCTACGACAAGACCGCTTTGTCGTCAATCAGGTGGCTTCGGGAGGAATTCATCACGTTGGTATCACCTTGTGGCGCAGCGAGGCTGGCTATGAACTCTTCATCCCACGAGGCTTTGCGGAGTCTCTTTGGGAACTTCTCATCGAGACCGCTGAGCAATTTGGACTGGAGATCGTCTAGTCCACACCCTTTGGCGGGATCTTGTCCTGTCTACCCCAACACCGAGAAACTGCTGTCCGGATTGATCTCTCGACGCCGAGACATGCTGGCTGTATCAAGCTCGAAATCAATGTGTCGGAGCTTAAATTGGAAAGGCTCGCGGTCGTGATCCCTCCCCGATTCACAGTAATCGATCAGGCCTGACATCAGACGCCCTGCAGCGGGCGCATTCTTAAATTGATTCCCACTTGACCCGCATGCCATATAAAAGCCCTTGACTGCAGAGCAGTCATAGATCGGTAGCCAGTCCTCAGTCACATCGTAGAGATCGACCACGCCGCGCATCCGGTGAGGTAACTTAAGGCCCCCCATGCGTTGCGCAAGGCGTAGGGCCTGCGTAGTTGCCTGATCTGAAAAGTCACGATTGAAATCATCAGGATCCGCCCAGTCATGAGCATCGCAAGGCGGATCTTCGCTTCCGGCGAGAACATAGTTTCCCGTCTCAGGTCGGCAGTAGACCCCAATATCATTATCGGACACCACGAGTCCGGCGCCCTCGAAATCGAGACCTTCTGGTGCTGGCACGTGCGCGACCTCCTGTCGCAAGGCGCGTGTGGTGATCCGCATATCGGACACCGCACCTGCAAGTTCGTTAACCTTGGATGAGTGGGGGCCGGCAACGTTGACGACTACTGGGGCTTTAATCTCCGTACCGTCGGCCAGCAACACCCCTTTGACTCGCCCGCCTTCCGAAGGAATCTGGACAACTTCACGGTTAAACAAAAAGGAGCAGCCGACCGCCTCAGCAGCTACCTGTATATTTTGGGACGCGAGTTGGGGGTCATTAATGTATCCCGCTGTTGGAAAGAAAACACCCTCCGCAATCCGCCCTGCACCCGGCTCTCCAAACGCTGGGTCTTCCATTCGTTTTGCCGGTGCAAAACAACGCAGGTCGTAACCGGGAAGCCGTTGGGTGATCTGCTCCTCACCCCATTCCTCAAAAGGAATAGAGAGTGCGCGAACGTTCTCAACCACATTCTTGAGGTGCCCGTTTCCTTCGGTCTTCATTACTAAGGCCCCCGTTTCATGAAACCGGGCGACCTCAAGATTAGCCAAAACATTCGGCCCAAGGTATTCCGACCAGTGCTCCCAGTCATGATAGGCGTCAAATGCGAAAGCGGTGCCTTCAAGCGTCGAGTAATGGACACGGATAATCGCGCAGGAACTCGAGGTTGAACCGTAACCTGCCTTAGGGGCTCGATCGAGGCATATGGTCTTTCGGCCGGCCTTCGACAGCTCCAGCGCGACAGCCGTGCCAATAATTCCTGCGCCGATAACGATCGCATCGGCGGTTAAATCTTTACCCATTGTGGTGGAGACCCTTGTATCTCTTCGTGTTGCCTTGTCTATCGAATCTCACACAATCCCGCAGCGATCAATTGGCAATTGTGCCGAGTGTTGTAATCACTCCGGTCAGGTAATGATGAAATTTATAGTAGCCCGCTGGAGTCCCCAGATACCCATCGACTCCCCAATTATTATTCATCGTAATGTCGAGGTAAGAAAAGTTTTCACTGTCATACTTAGGATCGTAGGCGCCATGCGTGTGATAGGTTGCGGTTGCGTATCCTGAGGGAACACTGGTTGGCGAGCCGATGTTGACTCGATCCACAGTGCCCTTAATCGGCTCTGTCGCACTAAAAGTGTTATCCGAATTACGGTAAACCCAACCCCCATACTCAAGATTCTGCGCAACCGAGGTCGGGTTAACCCCGTTCAGCACGTTCCACGCAGCCTTATGCTGGGTGGAAAAACGAAACTGGTTGTCGGCATCGTCACTGCCAGAGGTCGCTACTAGGGCGACGCCTACCGCACCCGCCGCAACAAGTGCTGTCGTAGCTATATCAGTGGCCGTATTGCCGCCTTCACGGGCAAACAAAGTGTCCTGACCCAAAAGGCTGCCAGAAATGTTGAGAACCCAACGCTGATAAATACCGTCGGCAAAGCGCGTGCTGCGCCCGTCCCGCAGTTCAAATCCCAGGGACATTTTTCGGCTCAATGGCAACTGCCAACTAAGAATGGTCGAGGCTGCATCGGAGCTCGCTGCGGTATAAGCGGCACG
>JBMUHF010000230.1:0-2845 GCA_050302555.1 Arenicellales bacterium
CTGATTGGTCTGGCGACACTCAAGGTCAGGTAAGCAGTTGATAGGGAACGCTTTGGCAACAACTCTGAATCCAACTCCTTGGCGGCGGGCAACGGTCTTTGGACTCGGCGCTTCCGGATTCTCAGCCGTGAAATATCTCACCGGGCTTGGGATCGAGGTTCAGGTTCAGGACACTCGGGATGTCCCGCCTTTTCGCTCGGAGCTGGCCCGGCAATACCCAGATATTCCACTGCAGACAGGCGAATTTACGCCGCCCCTGTTGGACCATGCTGATCTGGCGGTGGTCAGCCCCGGTATCTCCTTAGCGGAACCTGTGTTTCAGGAGCTCCGTCAAAAGCAGATTGAAATCGTGGGCGACGTTGAGTTGTTCGTACGTGCCTGCCCTGTGCCGATATTGGCGATCACTGGCTCGAATGGAAAAACCACCGTGACAACCTTGGTGGGTGAATTATTGCGAGCGCAGGGCGTGAATGCACAAGTCGGCGGAAACATCGGCAAGCCGGCTCTGGATCTTCTTGTTGGACCGCTTCCCGAATTGGTGGTGCTCGAGTTATCCAGTTTTCAACTGGAGACCATAGGTTCACTACAGGCCAAAGGCGCCGCTGTCCTGAATCTGTCTCCCGATCATATGGATCGTTATGTGGATCTCGCACAATATCTCAAGGCCAAGCAACGGATTCTGAAGGGCGCTCAGACAGCGATACTGAACCGGGAAGATTCGGCCTTGCAAATGATTGATACATCCGATGTTGCCGATGTCATCTCTTTCGGCTTGGATGCACCTTCGCGGACAAGCGACTACGGCATTGCGAGCCACGATGACGGTGAGGAATGGATGGTCCGCGGAAAAGAAAGGATCGCCCCTGTCGCGTCGCTTTCCATGACCGGCCGGCATAACGTGATGAATGCACTGGCGGCGACAGCGCTTGTTGAGTCGGCAGGACACACGGTTTCGCAGGACGGTCTGGACGTACTTTTCGCATTTCGGGGTCTGCCGCATCGGTGTGAGCCAGTATTAGAGCGTGATGGCGTTGTCTGGATCAACGACTCCAAGAGCACCAACCCCGGCGCAGCAGAAGCCGCCCTTCTCGGACTGGATCGTCCGGTGGTGCTGATTGCAGGAGGGCAATCCAAAGGAGCTGAGTTCAACACCCTGGCAAAAGCCATTCAGCGATGTGCCCGTCAGGTTCTGTTGATTGGTGAAGACCGGATGGCGCTTGCTGCGGCCATCGGTGACCGGGTTCCGGTGACACTGGCAGATGACCTTCCTCAGGCCGTGAGGTTCGCCGCACGCTGGGCCCAGGCTGGCGATGCGGTACTGTTTTCGCCTGCCTGTGCGAGCTTTGACATGTTTAAGGATTTCGCTCACCGGGGTGATGTCTTTTCCGGCCTGGTGCGGGAGTTGATCCGATGAGCGTTATCGACATGGATTGGCAGATCCCGCGGCGGCTTTCAAGTGCAGATCCGCTGCTAATGGCGCCCGTTGCTGTGCTGCTTGCCTTGAGCATTGTGATGGTGTTTTCCGCGGCTATTGGCACACATGGCGGCATTGGTGGTGGCATGACGGTGCTGGCTAAACATCTATTTGGCATCGTGCTGGGTCTCGCCGTAGGGGCGGTGGTAGCTTGTCTTCCACTCAGCCTGTGGCAGCGTGCGACCCGGCCGTTGTTCGCACTCGGTGCCGCTTTACTCGCGTTCATACTGATCCCCGGAATCGGACATGAGGTCAATGGGAGTACCCGATGGCTGTCCCTGGGGCTCTTTAATTTTCAGCCTTCAGAGCTTATCAAGGTGCTGACGGTGCTTTTTCTCGCGGACCATTTTGTGCGCCATGCCTCCGCAATGAATACCTTTCAGGCCAGCATCCTGATCCCCGCCGCAGTGGTAGGAGCGATCGGTGTATTGCTTCTACTCGAACCCGATCTTGGATGCACTGCGGTCATCATGATGGTGACACTGGGTATGATGTTTCTTGCTGGAACTCCGCTTCGATATATTCTCGGCGCGATTGCGGTGGCGGTCTGTGCCGTTGCGGTGTTGATCATGATGGCCGATTACCGGCTCGACCGGGTGTCGAGTTTTATTGATCCCTGGGCGGATCCTTATGGCTCAGGTTTTCAACTGGTCCAGGCCCTGATTGCGCTGGGCAGCGGTGAGTGGTTTGGCGTGGGTTTGGGCGCCAGCGTGCAAAAGTTGTTTTACCTACCGCACGCGAGTAATGATTTCTTGATTGCGGTGGTAGGAGAGGAGCTCGGACTGGTTGGTGTTGCCGGGTTGTTATGCCTTTATGGTCTCGTGCTCTGGAGAATTTTCAATCTGGCTGGCCGCGCTGCTGAGGCTAAAGCCTATTTCGGAGCCCGGTTAGCGCAGGGAATTGGTCTCCTGCTGATTGTCCAGGTAATGTTTCATTTCGCGGTCAATCTTGGACTGGTGCCGACCAAGGGACTGAACCTGCCGCTGATGAGCTACGGCGGCAGCAGCATGCTCATTAATGGACTGGCTTTTGGACTTCTGGTATCTATAGAACACAGCCTTTCCAAAGGCCGCGTGGGGGCGCGTTGACCACCGTGATGATCATGGCGGGTGGAACTGGCGGGCATGTTTATCCAGCACTCAGTGTGGCTGAGCATCTTCGCGATCAGGGTATTAATGTTATCTGGCTGGGCACCCGTAGAGGGCTTGAGGCTCGGGTGGTCCCGGCGGCAGGTTTCGACATTGAATGGCTCGATGTCAAAGGACTGGTCGGCACATCCTGGGCCCGCAAACTCAGCATGCCATGGATGCTGCTGAGAGCGGTCGGCCAAGCCCTAACAATTATGCGTCGCCGTTTTCCAGATGCCGTGCT